>CAJCIQ010000029.1 GCA_903970475.1 Beijerinckiaceae bacterium | reverse complement strand
GGGAAGAAAACGGTCTCCGCACCCGCCACAGGCACCTTGACGACCGCTAACAGCGTACCGTATGCTTCCATTGGTGCGCCAAATGCGGTTGATCCCCATGCTTCTTTAATGACTGCTGGTCCTTTGTGGGGTTCGGTCTTTCAACAAAGAGCGGCGGAATATGAAGCGTTATGCTTTCAGGCATACAATGCCGCGCGGTGGAGATTGGATGCGGTGCTGGCCACGCCTGCACAGGGATTACCCTTAGCCATCATCACCGACATAGATGAAACCTTGCTTGACAATAGCCCTTACGCCGTGCATCAGGCATTGGCAGGGCATACTTACAACGACAGCTCCTGGATAGCGTGGACGGCCAAAGTGGCCTGTGATACGGTCCCAGGGGCTTTGTCTTTCCTGAAGTACGCTGCTTCAAAAGGGGTAGATATATATTACATCACCAACCGACTTGAAGTAGAGCGGAATCCTACCCTTCAAAATCTACAGAAATGGGGCTTTCCCCAGGCGGAGAATGACCATTTGGTTTTAAGGGCAGCGGGATCTTCATCCAGCAAGGAGAACAGGAGATTAGCGGTGGCCCAATCGCATAAAATCATCATGCTGCTGGGGGACAATCTCTCCGACTTTGCGGCCCTGTTCGATCATCAACCGGTGGGTGAACGCAAAGCAAGGGTAGAAGCAAGTGCAGCCATGTTTGGCAGCACTTATATAGTCCTGCCCAATCCGGTATATGGTGACTGGGAAGGGGCGCTATATAACTATCACTATCCGAAGACTCAAGGGGAGAAGGCGACTATCCTGATTGATTCATTAAAAACGTATTAGGGAGTTGCAGATAATGGGAGGTCCTCGACCGGACGGCAAGTGTATCATTTCAGGACATGTTTTTTCCAAAGAAATTACCCAACATATTCATAGTCAATTAATTAATCTATTGGCACTGAATTGGCGGCAAAATGGATATGTTCGGATATTCCTGGAAATTCGCGGTCCGCACCCTGGTGCGTAATAAGGCTTATACCTTCCTCAATATCCTGGGGCTTACCCTGGGGTTATCTCTGGTGATAGGTTTGTTTTGGATATTGCGTTTCGAGCGCAGCTTCGACAGTCATCAGCCTAATGCTGGGCGGATGTACCAGATCAGGAGCTATGATAAATTCGGGCAACTGGAATCCTGGGTACCTCCAGGATTGATCCATGCGGTAAAGGAGCAAGCTCCGGGTGTGGAAGCGATAGCCCAGGTTTACAAACAGAATCCTACGGTCATTAGGGCGGACAACCAAAACTTTAGCCAGCCTCAAACTTTTTTCGTCTCTCCGGCATTTTTTGATATGATGCAGTTTGAGTGGGTAGAGGGGTCTCCTCAATCTGCTTTGCGTGAGCCAAACCAGGTAATACTGGATGAACCTACAGCCATGAAATTGTTCCATGGGGACGCCATGGGAAAAACAATCCGATATGAAAATAAGGTCAACTTAACGGTAACGGGTATCGTTAAAAAAGCGCCGGCCAATACTGAATTCCCTATGGCCATGATGATTTCCTACGCTACGGTTGAAGCGCTGGATGCATGGATCGTAAATCCCCAATACTGGGGTGGTGGAGATGGGGGAGATCACGCTTTTGTCTTGCTGAAGCCAGGCGTGAGCCCTTCGGCGGTAGAAGGTCAACTCAATAAACTGGTAGAACAGCATAAAGATAAGAGCGACTATATCCGTTTCGATCTGAATCCCCTTGGGCAGACCCACTTTGATACACAGACCAGTGGATTTACATACAGCATGCCCCTTTGGTTATGGTATGCGTTGGTTACCGTTGGCGTGTTCATCATCCTTATTGCCTCCATTAACTTTGTCAATATGGCTACGGTACAAGCCATTCAAAGGAGTAAGGAGATCGGCATGCGTAAGATTCTGGGTAGTGGAAAGCGCCGGATAGTGAGTCAGTTTTTCCTGGAGACTTCCCTTATCGTAGGTGCGGCTGTGCTGGCTGGAACTTTACTCGCCGATAGGGCAATGCCTTATGCAGGGGAAGTGTTGAATACCCATGCTGCCTGGGGTGCGCATTGGAATGGGGGAACCCTGTTGTTTTTACTCGGACTTTGGGTAAGTATCACCCTGTTGGCCGGCGCTTACCCGGCTTTGATATTATCCGGTTTCCAACCCATCCAAATGTTGCACAAGCATCTGTCTGTCTCCCGATCTGGAAGCGTTTCCTTAAGGAAAGTGTTGGTGATTACTCAATTTGTTATAGCGCAGGTATTGGTCATCTGCACATTGATGGGGGTACGGCAAATCCGCTATTTCTTTCATGTGGATGCGGGGTTTAATAAATCCGGGGTTATCACAGCTCCCATGCCTGAACGGGACAACGCCGTATTAAGGGGCCGGTTAAAAAATGCTTTACTGACGCATCCGGAAATTGAGGAAGTGAGTTATGGGTTATCAACACCTTCCACTGCCGACGGGACGAAATGGACCAGGACCATTCATTATACGGGATTACCTCAGGGGTCCTCGACTTTCCGCCTCCAGTTTGCAGATACGGATTATCTCCATTTTTTCCGCATACCCTTGGTGGCTGGTCGCGGCTTTGAAGCCGCCGACACTACTACTCAGGTCATGATCAATGAAAAGGCGGCAAAAGACATGGGCTTTACTTCACCCACGCAGGCTTTAGGGGCGAAGATGAAAGCGGAGTATATGGATGGAGAATTGCAGATCATAGGTGTTTTCAGGGATTACCACTCCCAAAGTATGAAAGGGGAAATAGAACCTCACCTGTTGATGTATGATCCAGATAAATTTGAAACCGTCGTCATCCGGACGCGTCCTGGCCAGGACAAGGAAGCCCTGGAGGTGTTTGCCAAAGCCTGGAAGGATGTATTTCCGGAGAATGTTTTTTCCTATTCCTATTTGAACGATAGTATGAACGACTATTACCAGGCGGAGGCGAAACTGGCGAGGTTACTCAGTTTGTTTGCGCTGGTGGGTATTTCTATCGGGTGTATGGGCCTATTTGGATTAGTGGCCTATGTATGTGCACAAAGGACAAAGGAAATAGGTATCCGAAAGGTGCTGGGCGCCACGGTCACTCAGATACTGACCTGGATTACCAAAGACTTTGTATACCTGGTCGGTATTGCGCTGGTTATTGCCTTTCCTTTGGGCTGGTACCTTATGCACCTCTTCCTTGATAATTACGCCTATAAGGCGCCCATAGATCCCTGGATTTTTGTGCTCACGGGCATCCTGTCTATAAGTATAGCCTTACTCACCGTTAGTTTCCACGCCATTCGGGCAGCCCTGGCTCAACCGATTCGTAGTTTGAGGGGCGAGGGATAGCGGAAGCCGCCCCCTGTCCTCGCGTCTCAGGTCCGTGGTTGGTGTATGCTGGCTGACGCGTATGCTTTTTTTTAAAAACTAATGAATTAGTAGTGCGTTTAAGAAAAAGATATAGCTATGCAAAAGCTGGCCAAACGGGAAGAGCAAATCATGCAGGCCTTCTGGCGCCTGGAAAAGGCCTTTGTCAAGGAGATCATTGCTGAGATGCCTGATCCCAAACCCCATTACAATTCGGTGGCAACTATGGTCCGCATCCTGGAAGAAAAGGGATTTCTGGATCATGAGTCCTTTGGAAACACGTTCAGGTATTTTCCGCTCATCAGTAAAGAGACGTATCAAAGGCATACGGTAGGGGATATCGTCAAGCAGTATTTTAATGATTCTTATCCCAGTATGCTGGCTTTATTCGCTAAGGAACAGAAGATTTCAGAGAAAGACCTTGAAGAGATCCTCAAACTGATTCAATCCAAACAACCATGATACCTTACATATCATATGTTGCCTTGGTCACCGCTGTCAGTTTCCTGTTCTACAGGTTCTTATTGGGGAGAGAAACTTTTTTTAGGTTAAACCGCTGGTTTCTTCTGGGTTGTTTGTGGAGTGCGTATATCGTTCCTTTGTTACATATACCGGGGACATGGTCTTTGAGAAACCGTTTGACGGCGCCCTCAACAACGAGCGCCACAGCTTCACGGCTGTTGCCTAATTCCGCAACGCAACCGTCGTTGCCCAATTATGCAGCTTCGGTGGCGGCTGTCCAGAAGCTGGAGCCTATTTCTGAGAACCGTCCTATGGCCTGGACCTCCCCGAGATCAGCACAGAAGGCTCCTACCGCCTCCAAACCGGTGAGATCATCTTTTCGCTCAGTTGTCGAAAGGGTGCGTGTAGGGGCATCACCTGCCATGGAAGCGCCTTCATCAGCATCATCGGACCTGGAATGGCCGGCATCGGAAGCATCGACCTCCGAAGGGGCGGTTTCGGGGTCATCGGCGTTTTTCAATTCATCCGGGCTTTTAAATACTTCTACACTTAAAAATACTTCCGGGCAACGTATGCCCATGGGTGATAATACCGAAACTTTAGGTGACATCGATCAAGACTATAGTACCGCTTACATTGATCCTGCGACCGTAGCATCTGCTGCTGCATACAAGGCGCCAGCCCAGGTTTCACATCAACACTAGCAGAAGACCCAATGGATGGTTACACCCAAGCCGGTGGAGTTAAGTGTCCAAGCACCATCGTTTGGAAAGAGCGCACCTGCTGTAGCCCAGACAAGCACGCACGCTATTGTCGAAACAAGCATTCCCGCTGTAGCCCCAAAAAGCCCGGTAACTGTTGCCGTCGCCCAGCAAACTTACGCGCTGCTGATGCAGTGGCTTTGGTATATCTATGTGACCGGCTTATTTGTTTTTGGACTCCACCTTTTACTTCAATTACTGGTGCTTTTCTACCAGATACAAACGCATCCTGTTCGAAAGGAAGGCCGGTATCGTATTGTGGAAATGAGTGGTAACAGGGCCCCCTGTTCTTTTGGCCCCTATATTTTTGTTAACCCTTCCTTATACGACGAGGAGACTTATTACCAGATCCTTTCCCATGAGAAAATTCATGTAGCGCAAAGCCATAGCCTGGATATACTCCTGGCAGAAATGGGTAAGGTCATTCAGTGGTTCAATCCTTTTGCATGGATGTATAGGAAAGCCATGGACGCCAATCTGGAATTCCTCACAGTCGCTTCTATCGTCCGCAATCCAACCATTAATGTCGTACAATGGCCATGAAGTTGGAACCTGCTTATCTCCGTTATTTGAAAAGTGCTGGTTTTTCAAGTGCTTCTATCAGGGAAGCTGCTTCTGCTAAAGCAGAAGGTATTGACGATGCCTATATCGTCTCCTGGAATGCGGCTGGCTTTAGAGAAGCTTCCTTAAGGGAACTGACTTCTGCCAAAGGCATGCATGTATCCCCCGCCGAAGTCAAAAACTGGAAGGATGCTGGATTGACAAACGTGAATATTCGTAACGTCATTGCTGCACACACTATGGGTCTGGAAACTTCTTATATCCAGGCTATGAAGGATGCGGGCTTCACTGACCTCGATATGCGTGACCTGATCTCTGCTAAACAGTCAGGAGTAGACGCGGCCTATGTAAAGGCGATCACAAGCACCGGAATAACACCAATAACACTAAGGGAAATCACTATGGTCAAATTTTCGGGTGTAGATGCTGCATATATTAAAAAGTGGCAGAGCCTGGGGTATAAGGATATAACTTACGGTGATATGGTATCTGTTAAGACCATGCACCTGGAACCTGAGTATGCTCAACAATTTAAGAATGCCGGATTTACAGATGTAAGCATGAGGGATCTGATTCTCGCAAAATCTGGAGACCTCGAACCATCTTATGCCGCTGAATGGAAGAAAACAGGATTGGCAGATATTAAATTCAGGTATCTTGTAAACGCAAAATTTTCGGGACTGGAGCCTTCGGTTGTAGACGCCTGGAAGCAGGCCGGTTATTCCGTAGATAATTTTAGGGAGTTGACGATGCTTAATATGATGGGCGTCAATCCCGATTTTGGAAAGGGATTTACCGCTATGGGTTTTAAAGAGATCCCAGTAAATACATTGATTCGCCTTAAACGGGATGGCGTAACCCCTCAATATATTCAGGACATGAAAAACAAAGGTTTTAATTCCACGGATGTGGATTCATACCTGAAATTGAAGGATTTTAAGTAAGCATTAGGATTCCGGGACGCATTAGTTGTTCGATCCTCAAACCTTTATCAGGGGCGAAGCCTGGCATAAAATCCAGGTTCCGCCCTTGTTGATTTATATCGATGTTGCATTTATTTTACCGAATTAACTTGCAAAGAATAAAACTTTGTATAAACTTTGTGTAGCAATTCAAACATGCTATGGAAACGGACAGTTATCATAGAATTTCTACTCCAACTTTCTCT
>CAJCIQ010000028.1 GCA_903970475.1 Beijerinckiaceae bacterium | reverse complement strand
CCTCACCCAATCTTCTCCAAAGGAGCCGCCCCAGGCTGCCTGTATTATACCTACCGGTACCTTCAATACTTCATGGATCCGACGGGCAAAAAAATACCCTACCGCCGTTTGGTCAGCCATGATGGCCGGTGTACAAACGGCCCAACTGGTTTTACAATCCTGCTGAGGGTAAGGGGCGCCTACTTTAGGGACATGAAAAAAACGGATACCGGGGATATCCGCCTGCGCTACAGCTGAATCTTTTCCTTCCAGTCCCCAGTTAGCACTGAACTCCATATTGGATTGTCCGCTGCATAACCATACCTCCCCTAAAAACACATCGGAGATCAATACCTGGTCATAGGGCCCTTTTATCCATAAGGTATAGGGTCCCCCAGCCTGGCTTGTGGTTATATTCACCTTCCAGTGGCCCTGATTGTCTACGGAAGTCTTGAGGGTATCTTGGGCGTCCCAACTGCTTACGACCTGGAGTGTTGTACCTGGATCGGCCCATCCCCACACGCTAACGGTGGATAAGCGCTGTAATACCATATGGTCAGTAAATATGGAAGGAAGAAGTATTTTGGCGGAACAAGTCAAGTGCACACACAGGAATCCTGCTGCCAAAAGTAAGACGGGACGACGCATATGTACTGATAAAAAAGAAGGCCCTTTTAAGAGCCCCCACAAAGGTATAGTAGAAATAGGTATATAAAGGCCACTTGATAAGCAGTTTATTTTTGGACCCCTACCCTTCTTTTCCCCTCAGCGTACCGGCTATCTTCCTAACTTCTTTTAGCAGAATATCCTGGCGGTGACTCAAGGTGGAAAACAAAACATAGGTCCCTCTTTCATTGCCCGTAGCCAGTACATAGACGGAATGAACCTGCCCATCCGCCTCCTGCCCCATCCCTACATATTCGTAACCAGGCATGCTGCCAACCATCCGGTCCCTGGTTTCTACCGGATGCAGATCCAGGCCCTTGGATTGCATATCCCCTATGGCCCTGAGGGCCATTATTTTTGCAGAATCCGGCCTCAAAGGCGTTTGGAGACCTAAAATGAGGATAACATCGTCAGAACTGGCACCCGTATAAGGCTTTCCATTGGGGGTATAGAAAAACATGGGCGGACTTGCCTTGAGCAAGGTAAACTCGGTTCCGGAAAGGTCAACAGAGAAAGGCGTTTGAATGGTCGTATCCGCTGTAGGATTTCCAGTACGCTGACGGTCGGAACCTGTGCTACAAGCGCCCAAAACCATAAACGCAGCCACCAGTGCCAAGGCTGCATACCAGGTTTTCATAAGACGGAATTTGACTTGAGTGTACTTCTATCACGCCAAATTTATGGGCTGCTTTTCGAATTGCTTTCAACCGATTATCCACACCGTGGAGGATAACTAAGCACTCAAATTATAATCACCTTTCCATACATACCCTTTGAGGTCTCCTGCTGAGAGGGGCATCAGGAACTCCCATGAGGCACAAAGGACTACAAATAATAAGCAAATGTCAAGGCCAGCGGTCATGATTGTCTACAGTTAGGACCCCAATTTAGGGGACCAGTGGTTATCTAAAAAAAATAGTGCAAAAAGCAACCTTTGTATAACAATTATTTGTAATTTTTGAAGCTCAAAAGTAATGCTTACTTCTGTTATGCGACCCGTAACCCTAATTATCCGACCCCGTTTAAACATTCGTCACCTATGGAAAAAACCGTCGTGGCCAGGGATCCTGGCCCCTCAGCTCTCTTAAGAAGCTTCTCCATTCCCTTTGTTGAAGGCGTTCACCACTTATACGTTGGCACGGTATCCCAAACCCAAGGGTGGATCCTGCATATTTCTGTGCTTCCGGCAGATCTCATGATCCTGTTGGACATCATCCTTCCCGAACTATGGATGCAACGGGTGGCCTTTAAGGTCATTCGTACCGAAGAACTGCATTACCAGCTCAACCAGGGCCTGTTTGGACTGGCCCGCATCGGAAAGGCCATCACCATCTATGCAGATAGTGAAAACGCAGCCATTCACCTGACCAATAGACTGCTGATCCTCACCCAGGGTTTTGAAGGCCCCCGCGTGCGCACAGATATTGAATTAGGTCCCGTATTATTTGCCCGCTATGGTAGTTTCAAACCTTTCCGGCATGCCGATGGGCAGGGCTACCCGGACAACTATATTTACGATGGTAGAGGCCGGCTCGTCGAAGACCAGCACCAGATACCCTATCAACTGCCCGAAGGTATTGTGCCTCCTTTCCGCTCCTGGAAACCGGCTGCTAAAGTCATACTGCCCTATAGACGTTTGGGAGAACATTATTTGCTCTTCAAAAAACTGGGTGATAATTACCGTGGCCAAACCTGGAAGGCCTTATACCTCAAAGGCGGCAGAGGTAAGGTATGCCTGATGCGCCAGGGCTTAAGGCATATTCAATCTGATCCCTGGGGGCGCAGCATCAAAGAACGTTTTGAGTGGCAACATAGCTTAACCAGCCGTCTGTTCACTTCCTTACCCATTCCAAAGGCCTACGATTGTTTTTCCGAAAACGAAGACACCTGGTTGGTGACCGAATGCCTCAAGGGGCGCTTCCTGGAACTGGCCTGCGTGGCCTGGAGGACAGAAAACGCATATGGGGCCCTTACGCCTTTTAGAAAAGGACGCCTCCTGGATTACCTGCTCCAGGTGGGCAGCATCCTGGAAACCCTTCATTCGTTAGGATACCGATTACCCGAGGTATCCGATGGGGGTTGGTGGGTTACCCCTTCCGGGAAGGTGTACCTGACCCGTCTGGAAACCATTCATTCCTTGCCCGGATATGGTTCCAGGGACGAACCCTTTCCTCCTTTCCCTCCCTTAAGCGGTACCTGGGCCGGCTCTTTCCCCTTCCCCGGAGAACAACATAACGAAGTGGCCAGTTTTGCCGTGCTGTGCATTCAATGCCTGACAGGTATGCAACCTAACTGGATCAGGGCCCAATCACCGGGACGACTGGAGCAATCCATACAGTTGTTACTCGACGACGCGGAGTTATCCGATGCGCTGGCCAACCCTTCCAACCTGGGAACCCTCAGCGACCTGCTGAAAGCCAGGGCTGCGGAGTGTCATGGGCACGCGCCAACTGTTTGGATCGGCCGATATGCGCAGTCCCAACCTAAGGTGTATGAAAGGGCGCCTTCGGTGCCTGCTGCTGTACAGGATGGATTGCATACCCTGGCCATGGAAGCTTTGTCTGCTAACCGTAAATGGTTCTCTAATCCGTCCAGGGCAGACGGAACCTTAAAAGGCTGGCCTTACCTGGCTTATTATAATGGACTGCATCAGGGCACCAGTGGTATCCTCTGCGTCCTGGAACAAGCCTCCCGTTGCGGGTTCGATGTACACGGCGCCGAACCACTGGCGCGCAGGGGATTGACTTTTCTCTGCACCCAATCCAGGGATACCATTTCCGTTACGCCTCCTGGTCTGCACTTTGGCTCTGCGGGATATGCCGTAGGACTTACGGCTGCCCTTCAGGCAGGGTATTTACCTAAAGAAGCCGGGTACCTGCAAGTCATCCGCCTATGTTTGGAAAGAGAACCGGCCGGCCTGGACCTGCTCAGAGGCATGGCGGGACAAGGCATAGCGCTGCTCCAATGCGCCCCCTTTTTAGATGACCCCTTCTATACGGAAAGACTGCATTTTTACGCACGTGCCCTGATCAAAGCCCAGCTTCCCGATGGTGGGTGGATAGATAAACAACCTGGTTTTGGAAAAGGAGGCGCGGGTATTTGCTATTTCTTACTAGAATATGGAACCCGGTTTGCCCAGACTTTTGCTTTGCAGGCTGCTGAAAAAGGGCTGCGTCTGCTGGCCAAAGCCACGCTGCCCACCCAAGGAGGCTGGTATGAGGGTAGTCCGGGCCTTGCCCTGACCTTTTTACATGCTTACGCTTGTTTGGATAACCATCGTTATCGCCGTCAGGCAGAACGCATCCTTAAGGCTATACCACCGACTTACTTCAGCGCCGACCTGAGCCTGCATACAGGCTTAAGCGGGCTAGGGGGAATTTACTTACAGGCTTTCCGCATACTGGGAGACCAGCAGTGGCAGATCCGGGCAGATCGGATTGCCCGTTTGCTCCTGCATATGGGTCGTTCCGATGAAAGGGGTAATTACTACTGGCAAGCCCAGCCCCCAGCCCCTGCCACTGCCGATTTAATGGTGGGATCATCGGGCGTTCTGTATTTCCTGTTGCGGTATTTACATCCCGAAGAAAAAGGCTGCCTGGCTATCTAAGGTTTCTGAGTTCTGGCCTGCTAAGGGTCTGCCTACATAGGCCTGCCCGCTAAGGGTTTTCCGCAGTCCAAAATTTTGTGAAAAAAAACAAAATTTTGAACTACAGGAGACCCTTGCATTATGCAAGCATCTTATAAGTGGATACCCAATCTGAGAAACCCAGTCTGTTTACGGATGAACCTTGGGAGAATGAACCTTAGAAGGACGAACCTAGGATGGAAGGAAGCAGAAGGAGCATGAACCACAAACATGTGTTTTTCCCCAAAAAAAACTAAAGGCCAGTCCTAAATAGAACTGGCCTTTTCTGGGAAAAATCTTTGGGCTTAACTACGAACGTTTTCTTGGCTTAATAGGATACGGATCGATTCATGTTAGATGTTCAGTAAATGTTCCTTTAATGGTCTGCTTTCATAAGGATTGGATAGACGTTCGGTTCTTCGGATTTTTCAGATAATTGGATTAAAAATGAATTTTGGTTTCTCGGATAATTGGATACTAGATACGGATTACGGATACGGTTTTTCAAAATGCTCTTTGGATACTGGATTTCTTTAGGAACCTTTAACTGATATCAACAATACAAAGCTAAGTGAATTGCTAAACCGATAAAATAGCATAACTGCCCTTTCTTTCGTGTATAAATATTACCGGCTGCACCGAAAACCTCCTAAGCGTAATGTCGTAGTTATACGATCTTATTTCCCGCATATCTTCGCCAATAGATTACTGGCCCTTCCACGTATTGTTGTTCGTATCCACATCGGGATAGCGATTATCCGGATCAATGGTCACGCTCGTAACAGTACTGGTAGAGGCATAGTGGAATTTCCAGGTAGCGCCCTTCATCCAAATTTCCACCGGCAGGTGTACTCTGTTGGTTGTTCCGTTAGATTCTTTTACCTCTACCGTAACGGGCATGGGCAATTGTTGTTTGTTGGCGATGGTGATATTGATGCCTTGGGTAGGATCATTTTTCACGTATTCAACAGCCGTTACCGCCTGATCAATTTTCCAGTTGTTCAGGAACCATCCTCTCCAGAAGAAGTCCAGGTTTTCACCGGCTGCATTTTCTATGGCACGGAAGAAGTCGTACGGTGTAGGATGTTTGAAAGCCCAGGCGTGCACATAATACTGGAAAGCATAATCGAAACGGGCCTTACCAAGGATTTCTTCACGCAATAATTCCAGGCCGGTTCCGGGTTTGTTATAGCTCAACACGCCCCATTCCCTGGTAAGCATGGCGTCGGGGATGGACAAAATGGTATTGGGGCCTGCAAAAAAACCTTTGGCCATACGGTAACGGTCATGGGCAGGACGGAAGTATTCTCCGTTGTTGAAGGCAGAATCAGCGACACCGTTAATGAAGGTATTGAAGCCCTCATCCATCCAAGGGTATTTACGTTCGTTAGAACCTACGACCATGGGGAACCAGTTGTGGCCGAACTCATGTCGGGTCACCCCCCATAATCCACCCCTGCGGCTGCGGGATCCGCAAAATACGATGCCGGGGTATTCCATACCGCCTACTATACCTGCTACGTTGGTCGCGCTGGGATAAGTAAATTCATAGAGATATTTACTGTAAAACTCAATACAACCTTTTACGTATTCGGTAGAACGACCCCAGGCACTGTCTCCTGCGCTTTCTACGGGATATACAGACTGGGCAATGGCTTTTTTACCACTGGGCAGGTCCATGCGGGCGGCGTCCCAGATAAAGGCATCAGAAGCAGCCCAGGCCACGTCGCGGGTATTGGTGCATTTGAACTTCCAGGTCTTGCGTCCCGAAGTGGGGCGTCCGCTATGGGCATCGACCTCATCAGCGCTGCGGATGATGACCGTCTTTTCGGAGTTCTTTGCTTCGGAGAATTTCTTTTGCTCGGCAGCCGTCAACACTTCGGTGGGGTTGACGAGTTCACCGGAACCGACCACGATCATGGAGGCGGGTACATTGAGGTTATACTCGATGTTTCCATACTCCAGGTAGAACTCACCTTGT
>CAJCIQ010000027.1 GCA_903970475.1 Beijerinckiaceae bacterium | reverse complement strand
ACTATGAAGACTCAGCATCGCTTATCCGATTAATTGCTTTAGTAAGGACGCAGATGGTTCCTGGTAGAACCGGATCCCTTTGTATTCGGCATATACATCTCCGACGACCCGGTTACCATGCTCATGCAGGGCAATCTCTTTGAAGCCCATTGGAGCACTGCTGATCATATGTTGTCCCCTGAATTTCTTTTGCCAGTAATAAAAAACGGCGGGGGAAAGACGTTGTTCCTTGCAGAACTCTTTTACCACTAATCCGCTCCTGGATTGTTCTTCCAACAGATACCGCATCTCCTCTGCGCTACGCTTACCTTGCAGGGACCCTTTTGCTTGCATATATTTACGTTTTGATTTGGCGTAAATATATTCTTATCCCTGATCCACGGCTTTTAACTTCCCGGAGGCATACGAACATGCTTGATAGCCTTTCGAATGAAAGAAAATAATACTATGAATATCAGCAATAAAAGCAATAAATCTAAACTATATGCTGGCTTCTTAACAGAACTCAAAAGTGGCCCAACGAATACATTTGAAATGATCCCATTGAACTTATCCTTAAAAAGGATTGCGAAAAATAAAACAAAAATAGGAATATACATTAGGGGGAAATCCTTCGGATACTGCCTCCATTTCCATAAGATTGTTACGTACTTCGTAAAATCTTGTCTTATCCGGTTGAACTTATGCATGGTTGTTAAGACTTTTAATAGGCCGCAACGCCGTTATCACAACTTCCCTAGCTCAAACAGTTTTCAATAGTATCGGTTATAGAAGCCAATTGTCAATAATACAGCAAAATCCCGCTAATAGTATCGACAGCCCTAATAAGTGTAGGTTGGTTTGCTTTTTTGTATTCCAGATAATATATAAATTTGAAGTATCTAGTTCTTTACAACGCGGATTCAAGTGATGTTTCCACAATTGTTTCCACAAGGAGACAAAATTATAAAGGCCCCAAGATTGGAGCCTATATAACTAATTGAAAATCAACGTGCCCAGAACAGGAATCGAACCTGCACTACCTTGCGATAACCAGATTTTGAGTCTAGCGCGTCTACCAGTTCCGCCATCTGGGCATTTCGCCTTTTGATTTCTCAATTGGGAGGGCAAATGTAGGGAAATGAGTGGAATTAATCCAAAATTTTGTGGAATACTATTCTACAAATGCAAATAATAAGGCTTGAGGAGGTCCTCACACTCAGGGGTATAGGTTCGGCTATCCTGAATAGTGAGTTCATCGGTGATAGTTGATGAATCGGAGATGGGGTGTTGCTTCATCATGAGCATTGCCCTGAAAAACCCATGCTTAGGGGTCTGTCGCACCAAAGTGATACGTTGACATGAAAAGTCAGTTGCCAAGGCTAGAAATTCCTTCAGGCGATGATATGGAATGAGCACTCCAAAAACGCCAGAAGGCGCAAGCAAGCGGCGCACGGACGCTAAGAGTGCAGTAAATCCGAGGGTATCGTCATGCCGGGCCTGGTTGCGCTGGCCAGAAGGGCCTCTAAGGTCATTCTCAAAAAAAGGTGGGTTCGAGAATATAATATCGAAGGCACCCGAAAAAGCACGAATATCTCCGGAGACCAAGGATAAGCGAGATGCCCAAGGGCTGGCCAGAAAATTCTCAGAAGCCTGGGAAGCGGCTGAAGGATCAATCTCTACAGCGGTAATAACACCTGAAAACTGTTGAGCAACCATCAAAGACAAGAGCCCCGTCCCTGCACCAATATCCAAAGCAGTACTAAAAGCCGGTGGAGCCGAGCAAGAACCAGGAGAAGCCGGCAGAGCCGAGCAAGAAGCAGGAGAAGCTAATGCGGTGGCGTCTGAATAAGCAGTAGCCGGATAACCAGAAGAAGTTGGCGAAGCGCAAATCCCAGCCATCCAGGCACCGAATATACAAGCATCGGTACTAACCTTCATGGCAGACCGGTCCTGATGCACAGTGAACTGCTTAAACTGGAAATAGGAATTGGGCATGTGCATAAAGTTCGCGAAAAAGCGGAAGTAGCCCAAGGGAGAGATAACCAAAGCGGCCCGAGTTCGCAAATGGAAAACGCAAATCAAAACACCGTGGCCGAAGCGAGAAGAAACCGAAAGCTGGCAGAAGCGTGAAACATTAAGAAGCCAGAAGCTGGAGGAAGCGCAAACCCAGCAGAAGCCCGAAGCCGGTAGCAGCAGAACCATTTAGGCTCCGGAAACTATCTGCTCCATTACCTCCGAGTACCCGGCCCCGATAGGCACACAATAATCCCCGAGCCAGACCTGCGATTTTTCAATGCGGTCGATCCGGTTACGGTTAACGATGTAAGACCGGTGAATCCGGAAGAATTGCTGAACAGGAAGCAAAGCCTGGGCCTCGGCCATAGTCAGCCGGGAAAGGATTTTACCGGACGAGGTAATGAATTGCATATAATTCCCGGCGCTCTCCACAAACAGGATATCGGTCAGGGATAACCGAACCTGGTCATAACCACTCTTCACAAAGATGGAAGGGCTGGAGGCATCCCGGTTGGTACGGAGTTGCACTTGCTCATGGGCTTTGGTACAGGCCTTGAGAAAGCGGCTGAGGGAAAAGGGTTTCAATAAATAGTCTATGGCGTCCAGCTCGAAGCTGGACACAGCGTGTTCTGCATAGGCTGTCGTGAATACGACCAAGGGTGGATTGGATAAGGTTTTAACGAACTCCAATCCGGATATGTCGGGCATTTTAATGTCAAGGAACAGTAAGTCCACTTTGGTCTTCTGCAAGTAATCGGAGGCCTGGAAGGCGTCGGTGAAGCAGGCCTTCAGCTCTAAAAAGGGGACCTTTTCGGAGAGGGATTTCACCACTTCTAGTGCGATGGGTTCATCATCTATTGCTACAGCGGTCATCATTCACGCATTAAGGTAAAAAATAGCTGGGAAAAAACGGTAAGCTGCTTGCAAATCGGCCTAAGCCTATCGCATCAAGGCAGCCAGAACAGGGTGGCTGCGTCTTGCATGCGCAGGAGAAAAGCCTGCGCGAACCCTCCGTGGCCACTATAACTGACCTAAATCAGTCCTCCTTCAACTTCTCCGCGGGGTTGGCCCAAGCGACTCGCAAGGCATGGTAGCTGACGGTAACCAAGGAAAGACCCCAAAGAGCTAAAGCACAGGCGCCAAATACCCACCAGGACACTGAGATATGATAGGCGTAATGCTCCAGCCATCGGTGGGTAAAGTACCAGGCCAGGGGGGAGGCGACGAGTAAGGCAATGATCACGAGCCAGGAAAACTCCACACCGACAAGCCGGACGATGACGGAAACGGAGGCGCCGAGGACCTTGCGGATGCTGAACTCTTTCTGGCGATTGGCGGATACCAGGGCGGCAAGGCCGAACAGGCCCAGGCAGGCCAGGCAGACGGCTATGGCTCCTGCCCAGCCTAGGATGCTGGTCCATTTGGTTTCCGAGGCATAGAAGCGGCGCATTTCATCGTCGAGAAACTGGTAGGAAAAGGGCAAACCTGGTACGAGGCGACGCCAAATGGAGCCAAGGGTAGCCAACTGTCCTGCTGGATCTCCCGGACTAACGCGTACGTATACATGTCCTACTTGGAGGTCTGATGGCCAGAAGAAGAGTTGTGGCCCGACTTTTTGGCTGAGCGAAGTGAAATTAAAATTGCGAACGACGCCAATAATATTATAATGAGTGATGGTTCCATTGTCATTTGGTTTTGTGATGATTTGGCCTAGGGCCTGATTTGGTGATATATGATATTCGGCTAATAATGATTCGTTGACGATAATGGAGGAAACGGAGTCGGTGCGCAAAGTGGGGTTGAAGTCGCGGCCATATAAAAGCTTCATGCCCATTAGTCCTAAGTAGCCTGGCGCTACTGGATATTCAAAGGAGAAGCCATCCTGGTTCTGGTAATGATAACCGCTTCCCATAAATCCATTCCCCTCTCCTATTCCAATTTGTGCAGCGCTGACGCCGATGACACCGGGTTGAGTCAGAATGTTGTATCGCATGATGGGGTAAAGGGTCTTCATGTCTACTCCATTGGTATTGATGTCTATGACATTCTCTTTAGTGAAGCCCAGGTCCCTGGATTTCATGTAGGAGAGTTGTTGGAGCAGGATCAAGGTGGATATGGCGAGTCCGGCGGATAATACGAATTGGACGACGACCAGGGATCGGGTAAACAGGTTGGCTCCGCGGAGGCGAACCTTGCTTTTTAAAACCTCCAAAGGTTTAAAGGAAGACAGCACAAAGGCCGGATAGGCGCCGGCCAGCAAACCGGTAACCACGACCAATGCCAGTAGTAGTAAAACGAGGGGTAACCAGAAGATATGAAACGTGGAATCGGTAAGCCGCTCGACAGTGGGTAAGGATGCCCAGACTAAAAACAAAGCAAGTACGAAGGACAACAAGGTAAGCACCAGGGACTCAGCCATGAATTGCACGATAAGCGACCGGCGAGCCGATCCTACAACTTTGCGTACGCCGATTTCTTTGGCCCTGCCTGCGGAACGGCCTATGGCGAGGGTGGTGAAGTTGATGCAGGCGATCAGCAAAACGGCACTAGCCATGCCAATCAGCAGCCAAACGTTAAACGGGTCGATGGGATTGCCGTTTCCATCAACGGTGGGATCCAGGTGTATGGCGCGCAGGGGTTGTAATTGAAAACGGATAGGGGGAATCCCATGGCCATTCCATTCTTTGTTTTTGATCAGATCTGCCGCCTCGCCAGGCATATGGCGGGAGCGGAAGGCAACGAGGCTTCTAAGATCAAGATGAGCACCTGGGCGCAGCATAACGTAAGTCTCATCTCCCATGGTTATATTCCAATCGGTCATGGCCCGCGCATCGGAATGGGTTTCTGCGTATTTGTAAGATATAAGCAATCCAAATGAAATAGCGGAATTGGAGGGCGGTTGTGCCGCTACTGCGCTAACGACGAAAGGCTCATAGGCGGTATCGTTTTTGATCTCCAGGGTTTTTCCCACTACATCCGCAGCGCCAAACAAGCGAATGGCCATATCCTTGGTCAACACGACGTCCTGGGCATGATCCAAGGCATGGGCGGGATTACCAGATAGCAATGGATAGGTAAATACCTGGAAAAAACCGGTGTCTGCAAACGTAACATCCATACGGGTCACCTGACCGTTTATACGGACCAGTTTGTCCCCCCTACCACGGATGCGAACGGCTTGCTCCACATCGGGAAAGTCATGGGCCATGGCAGGGGCAAGACCCATATTTAATCCCGCAATACCGCCGGGTTGTTGGTCTGGCAAGCCTGAACTCCAGCTGATTACCCTGTAGATCCGGCTCCCATTTTTTTGGAAGCTATCGTATCCAAACTGGTGCAGGGCATACAGTAAAAAGACAATAAAGCAGGCCAGGCCGATGGATAAACCCCAAATGTTAATCAGGGCCAGGGCCTTCTGCCTGGCCAGGTTGCGCAGGGCAACCTTGCAATATTGTTTGATCATGGCTATACTGTTATCTCAAGTTTTATTTAGATTTAGAGGAAGACATCACCCTCCCCTGAAATCTTTTCCACAGTTGACTATAGGAAGACGTTCCCTGACCGCTGACCACTTCTTTACCTAAGTTCTCTCTGGTCGTACGGGAATCGTCGAAGAACTGGTCTATGGATCCTTTATCGGCCTCCATAGACTTTTCTGCAAAATGGGCCTCCAGCTCCTTCTCCCTTTCCAGGTTGAGGTTGGCCCTGTATATGCCCAATTCCATGCGTTGCTGCACCCTGGCTTCATATTCTCCTTTGGGGAGTAATAACTTACTGAGGACCGGTAGCACTTCAATTAAAGTAATAATGAGGATGACCAATTGATACCTCATCCTTAAGGGGGGATGCTCCTTGAGCAAGTCTGTTAGGGCTTCCACCTGGGCCAAGAATCCGGTGGACAGGTTGGTCGCATATTCCGCTTCCTTTACTTTGTTCTGGGCTTCCAAGGTATCCAGCTTGGATTGATACAAGGCTATCTGAGGGTCATCGGTTTGCTTTAATTGATCCTGGGCGTCCTGGGCTTTGAGGTACTCGGCACGCTTCACGCGAGCAACGGCAGCTTCCCCGATTTTCCCGGAACCTCCGGTGCCATCGGTTTCTTTGATGTAAGCGTCCTTGAGACCAAGCACCCGGTTATCCCCGACCAATTCAGCAGCCTTCAGCTCCTTGATATGGTTCTGGTAATCGGAGGTCAAAGGCGCATTGAGGGTAATCAATTGCTGACGGAAGGTCTCCATCTTTTTTTCCTTGTTCAGCAGGATCTGGGACTGGATATCCTTTTGAAACAGCATCAGCACGATGGGCTGGGACAGGAACAGGCCTATAGTAACAGCCAGGCCTAACCGAAATAGGACGGGTAGCCAGGAACTGGAGCCTTTGTTTTTGGACATGGCAGCAATCAGGTTCCTATCGATGGCCAGGATGGCCAGACCAAAGAAGATGGCCAGTCCGCCTACAACCAGTTCGTCGTCAAGGATCGTGGAGAAGAAATATCCCCAGGCCAGGGTAGCAAATAACCAGGTGACCATGACCGACATCCCAATGATGCGGTAGCGCTCTCGTTCCGGGCCGCAGTCTTGCATCACCTCAGGGTCTACAGTGGCCATCCACCAAAGGAAGCGGGTAAATCCATCGGGCGCCTCTTTGCGTTCCGGGGTCTGACCGTAGGTCAGGTTCGATTTGTTGGTCCTCTCCACTTTTTCTCTGAGGGAATAGTTATTGCCGTCCATGAGGGAATATTAGGGTTAAATGAATAAAGTATTCTGTTTGAGACTGATGTATGGTTAGCTCGTGCCTTCCGGGATACAGCAACTGTAACCTTTTGCGCACATTATCAAGGCCAATACCAGAACTACCGTTTTCGGGATTGGATTCGCTGGATGGGTGTATACTGTTGTATACATCGAAATAAACTCGGTCGGGGGTACAGGTTAGCGAGACTTTGATCCAGGAGGGTCTGATCAGGCTGATCCCGTGTTTAAAGGCGTTCTCCACAAAGGGGATCAGCAACATAGGCGTCACGGAGTGTTGACAAGCCGTTTCATCCAGTACAGTGTCGATGCGGATCTTATCAGAAGTCTGGGTGCGCAGTTTCTGTAAGTCAATATAATTCCTCAGATATTGGATCTCCTTATTTAACGGAATACTGTCCTGCATATTGTCATGGAGCATAAATCGCATCATGTCCCCTAGCTGCTGGATACCTTGAGCCGTTCTTTCGCTGTGTTCCTGTATGGCCGTGCCATATAACGTATTGAGGGCGTTGAACAAAAAGTGAGGATTGATCTGGGATTTCAGGGAATCCAGGGAGGCATTGGAAGTACTTAAGGCACTGGCCAACTGGGTAATTTTACCCGACGTTTTGCGCCCGTAACGATATAATATCCAGGTAAAAGGCGTGATTAAAACGATCATCCAGAGATAAGTGACGGCCATCAGTTCTCCTAAATCAAAGCTGACAGAGCCAATGGTGCCGGAAAAGACGATGACAACCGGGGCCACCAACACGAAACACACGGAAAGATAGAGGGGCCAGTATTTCCACCAGGATAAGTTTTTCTCTTCCTTAAAAGGGATCAACCAATTATAAGTAATGGCATGGATCAGGAACCCCACGGGAAGGACGCAAAAAGCGATATATACCATAAAGCGAAAAGCGTCCCTGTTCACAAAAAAGACAGAGGCAATGACAGGTATCCAGACGAACAGAAAGACCTGAAAGTGCGCATAAAATGCCTGGAACTTCATGTTCTTGTTACGTTGTTCCTGCATGGCAGGAAGCACAAATTCACGGATCAGGACATAGCCACCCATGATGGCAAGGAACTGTAAGGCCTGGATCAACCCCCGCTGCAAGAAATAAACTACTCTGCTGGCAGGTCTTTCGGCCATCGAAATGTCGCCAAAATCATGAGGACCGGGCTCTTTGAGCATAGCATTGAGGGTGAAAAATGCGGTAGCTACCACTAACAACACCAAAAGGAAGGCAACAAAAGAGTCGTATTTCTTTTCCTTAAAATATTTGGGAAAACCAATGAACATGACCGATAGAAAACCGGCATAATATATCAGCGCGGGCAGGATATGAGGCAGGAAGAAATTCGTTACATAGTTAAACCGCATGCCATTGGAAAAGAAATTGTCCCTGGCTTCACGGACCAGATACTGTCCTCCTTCACTCATCCAGGCAAGTGTAGCAGATAGGGACACGGTAACCAGCAGCGTTGCAATCCAAAATTCCAGTTGGCGAAGTTTCATGACTCGGTAAACATTTATGCAATGTTACCAAGTCTACCTATGCCCTATAGGCAACTGTGACGAACTGAGGAAAAGATGTGACAAAATGGAGGAATCCGGGTCAAAGCGCCCTCTGGGCCGGTCCGGCGTAACCTCAGCGCACGAAGCACAATGCCCACCAGTCGGCCGTCCTAAGCCCACTCCGCCCGGGCACTCGGGCTCATACTCAAGTCGGCGAACGCCCCTTGCTGATACTTATACCAGGCTGTCATAGCTATCATGGCCGCATTGTCTGTACAGTATTCAAACTTAGGGATATAGGTATTCCAGCCCCGCTTTTTGCCTAAGGCCACCAGGGCATCCCGGAGTCCACGGTTGGCGGATACCCCACCAGCTATGCAAATTTCTTTGATCCCCGTTTCCTTGGCGGCCCGACCGAGCTTATGGAGCAATATGGTGACGATGCGATCCTGGATGGAGGCGCAGATATCGTTCATGTTTTTGGCTGCAAATTCAGGATCCTGGGCCCGGCCATGCTGCAAAAAATAAAGGATAGATGTCTTTAACCCGCTGAAACTGAAATCTAATCCGGGGATCTGTGGTTCTGGGAAAGAAAAACGGGTGGGGTCTCCGTTAGCGGCGTTCTTATCAATTAAAGGCCCACCTGGATAAGGCAGCCCCAACAGTTTGGCGCTTTTGTCAAAGGCTTCTCCGGCGGCATCATCCAGGGTTTCTCCTAAGACTTCCATCTCCAGGGGAGATTTGCAAATGACGATCTGGGTATGGCCCCCGCTTACCGTAAGGCATAAGAAAGGAAAAGATGGAGCAGGGTCTGCAATCATATTGGCGATCACGTGCGCCTGCATATGATGCACAGCAATCAGGGGTTTGCCCAAGGCCAGGGCCATTGATTTGGCAAAACTACCTCCTACCAGCAAAGAGCCGATCAGGCCTGGAGCCTGGGTCACTGCAACTGCATCGAGGTCGGAGACTGTCACGCCAGCATTGCGCAGGGCTATATCCACCACGGGCACAATATGCTGCATATGGGCCCTGGATGCCAGTTCTGGCACTACGCCCCCATATTGTTCATGAATAGCCTGAGAAGCAATATAATTCGTGAGTATTCGTCCATCCCGGCAAACCGAAGCACTCGTTTCATCGCAGGAAGACTCAATAGCTAAGATCGTCACGCTCATGGTCGCAAAGGTAAGGCCAAACGACGAGCCGCGGCGCGCTGGCGTGGGACCGCCCATTCACAGAGCCGCGATGCGCCGTATAGCGCCGATCCCCGGCCGAGCCGAGCGGTGATGTGCCCGATTGGAACCGCCCATTCACAGAGCCGTGGCGCGCCAGCCTATTCCTTCACCAGGTTCCAATCCCCCTTCCGGTCCCCGGCTTTGAGGGTCCAGCCCGGATTCAGGGTCAGCTTCCAGCCCGAACCGCTAAGGGTTTGGACACCCGCCTCGGCTCCCATGGTGACAGCTCCGTTCGGAGCCCCCAGCCACAATTCCTTCCAGTCATCCGACATGAGGGCCCCTTTTTCTGCCAGCAGGGTACCCCACTGGTCTGTGACCGATATATACGGGTATACTGTACCGTAACCTTTGAGGGAAACAAGTATGCTAGGGTTAAAGGATACACTCAAACCATGACCCATATGGAGATCCAATTTCAGCACTGACCCATCTACCAGCGCTTTTTTATACATTGCGGCTACGGCCTGACGTTTTTGTTCACGGGCTGACTCTTGCTGCACAATCAGGTCTCCCTGATACAAGGCGACCCGATCGGCGGCGGATCCGGAAACCACTACCCCATATACCCGTTCCAC
Source organism: Beijerinckiaceae bacterium (assembly GCA_903970475.1). Taxonomy (GTDB): domain Bacteria; phylum Bacteroidota; class Bacteroidia; order Chitinophagales; family Chitinophagaceae; genus Dinghuibacter. The sequence goes on along the minus strand of CAJCIQ010000027.1, from coordinate 2,543 downwards.
AGCTGCCTCAAAGTTTCCGGTGGAATCTTCTTTCTTATTCCAGTTGCTGTCCTTTTGCGATAGCAATACACCATAGATAGGACCTGACAGATAAGCAAAACCTCTGGTATAGTTGGGGGGAAAGGCGGTGTCGTTGATCACCAGATGCTGGAGGTATCCACTATCGGTCTGCCATATGCGGGAACCATAGGTACCCGTGAACTCGGCCAGCCCTTCATTCCATTCCAATGCCCCTTCATTAGCCCGGGCTTCCGGAAACAGGCTGTACCTTTTTTCTCTGAATAGCAAGGCACTCTCCATATCCTTCTTCCTTTGATCAACGGGCTTATCCAACGCTTGACGGAGTGCCTCTAACTCCAGCCTGAACCAAATCCGTCCTTCCTTCGTATCGAGGTCTGGGCACATGGGACTGGCCATTTTAAAACCCAGATCTGGTTGTATCCTATGAAAATTTTCATGCACCAGCAGGTCTAGCCTTTTGGAAGCAATATTCGGTAGGGGCAGCAGAATCATGGCCCAATGAACGCCTCCCCAATCCATGGATGTATTACCTAATTGAACGGTGGGTTCCAGTGATCCGGTCCAGATCTTACCAACGGCTTTGAGCTTGCCTTGCGTATCCTGGGTATTGGTGAATATTTGTTTGGTCTGTGGATTGACCAGCATGACCGGCCCATAGAGGCTCCTTCCCCAAAGCCAGGCCTGGGGCGTATGGCAAACGGAATCAAATTCTTCAAAGTAAGCCTGGGCCTGACGCGCGCTGTCTGATAGGCTCTGAGATTGGGCACCGATGGTCAGGCTGAAAAAAAGTATAACTGAAAGTAGAGATCGCATATTCCGATTTTAGTACAAGATGTTAGCAAAATCAGGTATAGTTGTATCGATTTATACGAAGCTACTCAGGAATTATATGAAATGCAACTGGGTTAGAGGCCCTTTTGGTAATTTAGAAGGATGGTTAAACGGGTATTCCATGTACTTTTTTGGCTGATCATTTTTATGGTCTGGCAACAGTTGGTTTACTTCTATATCAGCAATCCGGTCAATCGAATGCTATTCACCAGCTTTGACGTTACCCTGATTGCCCTGACCGCTTACCTGTTGTATTATTGGGTTGCGCCTCGTTTTTTACATGGAAAAAACAAGGTTCCCTTTTGGGCAGGCACCCTGTTAACCATTCTTATTGGGGCTAGCCTTAGCGGGCTGACCATGCTGTTGTTCCTGCATCGGGGATTGGTTCCCATACATTTCGATTTTTACTGGAACTATCGCTTTATGGTCAACAACCGCCTGCTGATTGCAGTGGTTGGAGCAGGTACTGGTCTGGTAGCTTTCCTGGCCACCAGTTACCTGAGGTCTCAGAAACGCATAGCCCAATCGGAAAAAGAAGCCATTGCGGCGGAGTTGAATTACCTCAAGGCCCAGATCAATCCTCATTTCCTGTTTAATTCCATTAACTCCATTTACGTTCAGATCGATCAGAACGCAGAAGCGGCCAAAGACAGCCTGGCCATCTTTTCCGATATGCTGCGCTACCAGCTTTATGAATGCAGTTCAGAAAGGGTACCCCTCCAAGATGAAATCGATTATATCCGAAACTATATTCACTTACAGCAACTGAGAAAAGACGAGCGATACAAAATAGACTTCAAACTACCACCGCATGTGGATGGGGCCATGGTGGCGCCCTTTCTGCTGCTTCCCCTGGTTGAAAACATGTTCAAGCATGTATCCCATTGGTCGGATAGGGCTAATTTTATTGAGGGATCCTTACTTGTCGAAAACGGGAGACTTCACTTCAAAGGGGTCAACAGCAAAAACGGGACCACCCATGCAGGTCATGAGTATCAGGTTGGCTACGCCGGGGCAGCGCAGGCTTTTCCTCCTGCGCAGACCCGGGGTGGCCACCCCCAGATGACGCAACGCGAAGGCATCGGCCTGCCCAACGTCAAACGCCGCCTGGAGCTGCTTTACCCGGGAGAACATATCCTGCAAACGCAGGACTGCCCCGAAACATATACCGTAAACCTGGAGGTGGCCCTATGATGAAAATGAGGTGCATCATAGCCGACGACGAACCCCTGGCCAGGGAAGGCCTGAGAAAGTTGATTAACAAGAGCCATGGATGGATACGAACTGGACGTGATTGACTATTTGCTCAAACCCATCACCACCTTCCGTTTCGAAAAAGCAGTACAAAAAGCAAAGGCCTTCTATGGAAAACCAGCATCCTTCATTTTCGTCAAAGCATCCGGAAAAATGGAAAGGGTCTTACTCGATGAGATCCTGCTTATAGAAGCCAGGCTTAATTATGTCCTCATTCACAGGTCCCAAGGTCCTTTAATGACCTATGCTTCCATTAAATCCATGGTGGACTTGTTACCCCCGGCTGATTTCAGGAGGGTTCATAAATCTTATATTGTTTCCAGATCAAAAATAAAAAGCTTGGAAGGGAACCAACTCCTCCTGGAGCATGTAAGCATACCGGTGAGCAGGTCTCATAAGAATGGGTTACAGCAATGGATGGCCGCCGCAGGTTCCAC
>CAJCIQ010000026.1 GCA_903970475.1 Beijerinckiaceae bacterium | reverse complement strand
AAGCAAGAAGGGTTGCCCTTTGGCGTCAGTGTGCATGCTTCCCATGCCTGGACCTGGTATGAGCCTGCCCAGCGGTCAGATAAGCAAGGTCCGCTGGCAGGAGTGCCCTACGATGGTAAGCTCAGTGCTGCCGAAGGGGCTGGTAAGTGGTGGAACGGATTGGATCCACAGGCACTTTATGCGCAGGATCATCCCTTAAGTGTGGGTAGCCTGGACGATTCGGCAATGGGCCGCTATTGGGATTGGGGAGGTGGGGCTTATCCGCCTTCCAGGGTTTATTGCGATAAGTTCTACAACCGGGTGATCGATCTGATTGACACCTACGATCCTGATATGGTTTACTTCGATGACACTGCCTTACCCTTATGGCCGGTCAGTGAGGTGGGTTTACATATTGCGGCTCACCTGTATAATCAAAGTGTGCAAAAGCATGGGCAAATGCAGGCTGTCTTATTTGGAAAGGTATTGAGTGCGCAACAGCAAAAATGTATGGTATGGGATATTGAAAGGGGAAAAAGCAATTTGATAGAACCATTACCCTGGCAAACGGATACTTGCATTGGCAGCTGGCATTATGACCGTCGGATATACGATAATGATGGGTACAAAACAGCCACTACGGTGATCCGTACGCTTTGTGATATAGTGAGTAAAAATGGTAACCTCCTGCTCAATATTCCGCTCAGGGGAAATGGAATGCCTGATGAAAAAGAGCGGGTGGTGGTGGAAAGCATTGGCGATTGGATGCGGGTGAACAATGATGCGATTTATGGTACACGTCCCTGGAAGGTGTTCGGGGAGGGTCCTGCCAGTGAAGCTACGGCGCCTATACATACGCAAGGATTCAATGAGGGCAAAGGACTACCTTTTACGGCCCAGGATATCCGGTTCACTGCCAAAGGTAATAGCCTGTATGCTATCCTGATGGGTTGGCCCGATGATAAGACCATACGCATCCGGTCCTTACCAGCGGAGACGGCTAGGGCTGGACGTATTACTATGTTGGGATCAGGAGGACCGCTTGCCTTTTCTCATACCGATCAGGGGCTGGATGTTACACTGCCTGACCGGGCGCCTTGTAAGGATGCTTATGTGTTGAAGATAGAAGGTGTTCTGTCTTAGGGGGTATAGTCCAGTTTTTTAAGCCGGGCGTAAATGGCGCCTTTGGTACGCCCCATGTACCTGGCTATGTCATCCACCGAGTCTCCATTACCAGCCATCTCCAGTAATTCGCGGTCTAATTCGTTGTTCCAGGGTTGATATGCCTCTTTGGTTGATTGTCTTTTTTCTGCTACGGTGTAGGATTTTTCAGTTGTCCTTTTAGCACTCACTTTCTTTTTGCCGGCTGTGGGCGTTATGCCGGCCATGGTTGCTTTGCCGGTCCAAGGTCCAGCGCCTCGTATGGGCTGCCCTTGCTTGTGCGTGGAGTTACCGTTGGATGGCTTGAGAATGGCTTTGATATGCTTTCCGAATGGGAAGTCTTTCGGAGCCATGGCTTCAGGGAGGTATAATGTATATTTGGCCCGGGTGACCGCCACATACAGCAGATTGATCTCCTCCGTTAATTTGGCTGTATTGAAGGGCTCTCCGTTGCCTTTTTGGGCAGATATCTGTTTATTTAATTTTTCTTCTGTGATGAAGTCGTCCACCAGGTAGACGACATCATATTCCATTCCTTTAGCACGGTGAACGGTGGAGAAGATCATTTCCGCCGAGGATTTATCTGCATCCTGAACATGTAATTCCTTTAAGGTTTTGAGGATGTCATAAATCTCATCCCCATATTCCCTTACTATCTCTACCATGATGGATAGTTGCAGGTCTTCGGTCTTTTCAATGTATTCCTCCAGTTCATCCAAATTTTTCATGGATTGGATGAGCTTGTCCCTGATTTTGTCTGGTTTGTTGGTATGCAGGTTGAGCACATCGTATAGGGAGGCTCCGTCATCTGCATAGGTGTATGAATGGATATTGCCTTCGAAATAGATCCCCTTGATTTTCCGATTGTCGGTAATGTATTCTATGGCTTTTAATAAAAGCCCCAGGTTGGTCCTGGCAATGGTAGCTTTGGAGACTTCCCGGGTATCTGAACCTAATCCTTTAATGGGCGTGGGCTCAAAGTCATAGAGTAATTTTTTCCAGTCGAGGATATTTGAAGCCAGTTGTGCAATGTCTTGGGGGAAACGGAAACTGGCTGACAGGTGGAAAATGTTGAAGTCCGTCCGTTCCAAAGAATTAACCGCATGGCGCCAGGCATAGATTTGTTGGTGGGTATCACCGACAATGATTTTGGTGCCTTTTTGTTTCTGGAATATGTCCAGCATGACCTCCGAAGCATCCTGGCCCTCATCAAACAAAACATAGTCATAGTGTAAGGAAGGGGAGGCCAATTGAAATTTCTTCAGGTAAAAGTCGTGGGTGATCTCTATTTCAGCCCTGTCCATTTTGGCGAGTAGTTGCCTGGTGCCTTGCTCAATGGTGGTATAATGTGATTTGACAAAGGCCCGGGCCGCATGGTCGGTAACGATGTCCAGGTAGTTGAGGTCCTGGACCTTGGGTTTGGCGCTGTTGCAGAAATAGGTCAGGAATTTATTGATATGGTTGGCCAGGATATATTCCGTGTGTTTTTCTCCATTACCACTAAGGGCCAATATATCGGCAATCTCTGGTATTTTATAACGCTGAGGCTTTACTTTATATGCACTTGAATAGACAATATGTTTGAATGCCAATGAGTGTGCTGTTTCCACCCTGACATTGGTTAGTCCACGGGCTTCCACTTTTTTGGCGGCTTCCAATCGCACGGATTTATTGAAGGCAATTAAAAGGATGTTCGAACCTGCTGGTCGAGACGCTGCATATTCTATAATGGTCGTCGTTTTGCCAGATCCTGCCACTGCGTTTATCCGTATGTCACCGCTTGAGTTGATGATCGTCTGTTGTTGTTCAGTCAGCTTATGCATATGATCCTGATTATGTGGGCGAAGGTCGGATTGTTTTGGATTATTTTATTTGCGGTTATTGGGAAGGAGCTAGGTGTTTTTAGGTAGGTATTTGGATTTACGAGACCCAAAATCGTCGTTATTGGGACGACAATAAATGGAATATGGTCACTCTGAGAAAGGCGATAAGGCGGAAAGAGAATTGCTGATAAATCGGAATGGGTTGGTAATTACCACATTAGTAGTTAATTTCGCGTTTCGCGAAACGAGAAATGCGAAATTAACTTAATTTATGAACGCTACTATTCAACATAATGGAATGCGTCCTCAGGATGTAATTGTATTGCTCAAAATTATTAGTTTAAATGATCCTGCATTTAGACTTGTTGACTTTGCTCAAAGCATAGGTGTAAGTTTATCGGAAGTTAGTGATTCTATTAGTAGATCAGTATTTGCTCATCTGATAGCGCCAAATAAAAAAACGCCAATGAAAAATGCAATTTATGAGTTCCTGGTGCATGGGTTACCTTATGTATTTCCTGTGCGGCCTGGTGCATTAGTAATTGGAATGCCTACTGCCTATAGCGCTCCTCCTTTATCTGACACATTTGGAAATGATAACCCCGTCGTGTGGGCCACGTCGGATGGTGAAGTAAAAGGTCAGGAAATTCCGACATTTCATCCTAAACAAGCATTTGCTGCAAAAGAAGATAATAAATTGTACGAGCTTCTTGCTTTGACAGATGCCTTAAGGATAGGAAAAGCAAGAGAAAAGCGAATGGCGGAAGCGGATTTGAAAAAAAGGTTATTAAAATGAGCGATCACGTAAATATAGTTAGATTAAAAGCAGTTGCTAATATTCTTCAGAATTTAGAGAAGAAATTGATTTTGTAGGTCAGCGCCTGCAAGAACGGATTTATATACAAGTATGTTTCGCATAAAGGTGTATTGGAAGGAGATCTGACTATCCTGGGGACCACTAAACCTGTTTCGTTTGCGGTGGAGCATACAGGAATTGGTAAGGGCCGCTTTGGAGATGCAAGGGCCGGTTTTGAGGTCAACGGAAAGATTAACCGTAAAGATTTTGGCCTTCAGTTTCATTTACTCAATGAGGCCGGGGATTTGATCGTTGGGGATGAGGTGAAGATTCAGTGTGAAATAGCGCTTTTGAGGAAATAGCTTAGGACGCTTGGTGTGGGTGTGGGCGAAATTTCCTATTTTAAAGAATGAAAGTTCTGCTCACTTCAGCAGGTATCAGCAACGTAAGTATCCGGAAGGCGCTGATTGACCTTTTGGGTAAACCAATTAGCGAAACTACCGCACTTTTCATTCCCACCGCGATTTATGGCATACCTAATGGGGGGGACATAGTAAGAAGGGTGATTTGCGGGTCACTAGGGGATCCCTTCTGCGATATGGGTTGGAAGTCTTTGGGCCTCCTGGAACTCACTGCGCTGCCCAGCATTAAGCCTGACCTTTGGATTCCACAGCTTCAGGAAACGGATGCTTTACTGGTCGGAGGCGGCGATTGCCAATATTTAACCTACTGGATGCAGCAATCCGGATTGGCTGACCGCTTGCCTTCACTCCTGCGTAAGACGGTGTATGTAGGCCTGAGTGCAGGGAGCATGATCATGGGCTCCTTTGGAACGACTCACGGTAACGATACATTGCCGGCCGGAAGCGATAAATCGCTGGGATTCTTTGACTTTGCGCTGCATCCTCATCTGGATCATGCGTGGTTTCCGGAGAACTCCCTGGGCAACCTGGAAAAGCTGGCGGCTACTTTAGCGGTGCCTTCGTATGCGATTGATGATCAGACGGCGATTAAAGTGACTGATGGCACCATAGAAGTCGTTTCCGAGGGGCACTGGAAGCTGATAACGCCATAACTCCGGTGATTATGGATTCATCCTGTTGAAGTATGCTGAAATCGAATCGTTGTTTGCTTTAACGCGGGCCTCCGCGGCGCCAAAGGTCAATTCGTTGCTGCCGGCTTCCAATTGTTCGAATATTTTTATAATGAAATCGCTCACCGGAGGAGCCGTATCATGTAAGCCTTTACCGCCCAGGTCCGTATTCAACGCAGGTGGAATAACCTCAATTACTTCGATATCACTATCTTTCAATTGATGCCTCAGAGAGAGGGTAAAAGAACGGAAGAATGCTTTGGTGCCGCAATAGACAGGAACTTTTGAAAAGGGAACGAAAGCCAGCCCTGATGTCACATTGATGATAGTGGTGGGTGCGTTTAGCTTCAGGAACAGCTCTGTCAAATGTAAAGGAGCCAGAATATTGATGTTTACTTCCGATCTGGCTTTATCATAAAAGCTATCGTCTGTAACCTTCATCCAGTTTTGGATCCCGGCATTGTTTACCAGTACATTCAAATCGGGGTGGGCTTGGGAAATCCAGGTGAACAAAGCTGCCCTATCCTGCTCAATGGTCAGGTCGCATTGCCGGGTGATCAGTCCGGGGAATTTGGCTTTTGCCTCAGCGAGCGCTTGTTCGCGCCTGCTGCAAATGATGACGGTGTTGTTTTCTTTGATAAACCTTCCGGCTAGTGCCAGTCCGATACCACTAGCTCCACCCGTTATCAAGATTTTGTTGTGGGATAGTTTCATAAAAGGGTTTGGTTGAAGGTAGCATGGCCATTTGATATTTCAATAAGGTATCGTACATTCCTGCCTGGAAAATCACCAGCGATTATTATGTCTAAAATGTTGAGGGATCATATTGAAGCGGTTAGCCCACTGACGGATGAAGAATTTGACTATGTTTTTTCTTACTTTAAAGCAAAAAAGCTTAAAAAACATGCTTATCTGATTCAAGCGGGAGATACGGTGCAGTATGAGTATTTTGTAGTAAAGGGATGTTTAAGGGCTTTTAATATCGATGAAAAAACAGGTAAGGAATTTATCTATCAATTCGGTGTAGAAGATTGGTGGATGACCGATCGGGAGGCATTTTTCAAGGGTGAGCGGGCGACGATCAACATCAGTTGCCTGGAAGATTGCCAGTTGCTCGGCATCACTTTGGCCGACCGTGATAAACTGGGTAAGGAACTCTGGAAATATGAACATTTTCTGCAAGTCAAAGCAAATCTGGGTTATACCTCGTTGCTGAAGCGCCTTCAAATAATGATTTCGGGTAATGCAAGGGAAAGGTATGAACAGTTTGTCCGCCAATACCCCCACCTGTTGAACCGCATTCCCAAAACCTACATTGCTTCCTATTTGGGTGTTTCGCGAGAAACCCTTAGCCGCCTCTACCATATCTGATGTGACATTTGTCAATAAATCAAAGTGACCTATCTCCTTTACCAGGGATAGGTGCTGTCCGAATTTTGCTTCATTAAATACTTAAAAAATGAAGCAAATCAACTACGCCTTGCGGACTTTTTCCAAGATCTTGGCAGCAGTACTTTTCACGATCAGTAGCTTATTTTCCGGCTCGGCTCAGGGAGTAGCCGCTCAGGGCCAGGGATACAACCAGGCGGGTTACTTCCACTTGCAAATCGGAGATGTTGATGTCATCGCCCTTTCTGACGGTACCATACCTCAGCAACTTCATCAGTTGCTTCAGCATACGAAGCCCGGCGAAATTGACGGTCTCTTAAGTAAGGATTTTCAATCTGATCCGGTGGAGCTTTCCGTGAATGCCTACCTCATTAAAAGCGGTGATCAACTGATCCTGGTGGATGCCGGTACAGCGGGTTACTATGGTCCCTCTTTAGGGCATTTAACAGAGAGCCTCGCCAGAGCAGGCTACAAACCTGAGCAGATCAACGCGGTACTCATCACCCATATTCATATCGATCATACGGGTGGATTGATGAACGGTCCGCAAATGGTGTTTCCCAATGCAACCATTTATATCAGTAAACCAGAAGTGGATTTTTGGTTCAGCCCTGAAAACATACAGAAGGCCCCTGAAAACCTCAAAGCTTATTACGCTCAGGCCCAGACAAGTGTCGGCCCGTATCTCAAAGCAGGAAAAGTGAAAACGTTTGAATACGGTGCAGCCTTGCTCCCTGGTATTACACCCATCGCGACACCCGGTCATACCCCTGGCCATTGCTGCTATGCTTTGGAAAGTAAACATCAAAAAATAGTGTTTTGGGGAGATATTATGCATGCCGCCTCCATTCAGTTCAGTGATCCCGCCGTCACCATCGTCTATGACGTTGACCAACCCGCCGCGGCGGCTCAAAGACAGGCGGCCTTTGCTGATGCTGCAACTAACGGTTACTGGATAGCCGGGGATCACCTTTCTTTCCCTGGGATAGGTCATATACGCGCTGAAGGCGCAGGTTATGTTTATGTCCCGGCTAATTATAGGATTGCTAAATAATTGGCCATATGTCATGTTCAATGAAAACCCATAATGGCATGCGCCCTCAAGATGTGGTCATTTTAAAATATTGACTATACTGGATCCTAATTGGCAATATCGGGACCTTCCAGCCCAACTATTCATAAGCATGTCAGAAATAGCTGAATCGCTGAATCGCTGAATCGCAGTCATACGGCTGGATTAATTGCTGGGAAAACGCGAGGAGTGTATAGGCAATCGTTAATGGAATTTAGCCATTATGGGCTTCATTACGTTTTCCCTGTCGTTCCCGAAGCTATGGCCAGATATAGTCCGGATCAAAGCTGTATACCATGCTTTAGAAGAATTGGCGTCTGAAGTTTTGTTTGGGTTCTCCAATAAATGGTATCCGTAGGCTTTTAAAAATGCGATATCAATAATACTAGACAACAGAACTCCTGTTAAGATCTTTTCCTCGTCTTATTTCCTGGCAACAAAACTTGATGCTTTTATTGATAGGGGCGGAAATAATGGTAGATTCAGTAATGAACAAAGAAGAGTGGGTTTGATCGTTGGCAATATGCGTGAATTCGTGGAGTTGTGATTTCAGCGGAAACGATTAGGCTGAAATCTATGCGCTATTCTGCACTATTGGCTGCGGATAGTCGATAAATTCATATCATCATAGGGTAACCTCACCCTGGTTACAACCTTCGGCTTGAAATCGAATGATTATATGACTAAACCGGTCCAGGCGATGGTGACTATGGATGCTTTGTTTGAATAGTTCAATATCTTCGGTGGCAATCTTACGACGTATGCATCACGGCTCAAAGGCGCTATTCTTTCTGATCTTTTTACTGATTGGTTCTGTACTCCATGCCCAGACGACGGACTCGGTATTAGCGGCAAAGATCAATACCTGGAATAAGTATGCCAATAACCGGCCCCAGCAGTTATACCTTACCTTGGATAAAGCTATATACATGCCCAATGAGAACATCAATTTCTCCGCCTTATTGCTATATCGAGGACAGGATACAGTGCTGAACAGAACGGTATATATAGTGCTGGTCAGCCTGGCCCAGCATAAAGTGGTTGCAACTGATCGGTTTGTCATGGTAAGCGGTATCAGCAGCGGATATGTAACCATTCCCGACTCCGTAACAAAGGGCGAGTATTTGTTGACGGCCTATACCAATGATTTTATAGGGAAAGGTGGAACCCCTCCCTTTTGCCAACAAATTAGTATACGGTCATCCAAAAAAACACCTTTTGACCTTACGCTATCCGTAAACCAACGCAATGACTCTATGGCACTGCATTGCCGGGTTACGACAGATTATGGTGGACTGGCAGCAGGCGGGTTAATGCAGTACAGCATCAGTGCCGACAGCCTGGTGCTGCTATCGGGTAAACAAAAGATCGACGCTTTCGGAGAGGTGGTCATTATGGTACCTGCCAGAGATACCCTGGCCAGGTGGCTCGTGCTTACGGCTCAGGTTGACCGAGATAAGCACAGCACCAACTTTTGGCTACCCGTCATCCTACGTCCCAACCAAGTTGCTATTACCTATTATCCTGAAGGAGGCAACCTGGTGGATGGACGTATGGCCACTATCGGTGTAGAAATCCGAAAGCCCTATGGGATGGGTATAGCGACCAAAGGGATCTTATTAGAAGATGGTAAAGAACTGGTTCGGTTTTCAACGGATGAATACGGGCTAGGTACTATAAAGGGAGTGATACATACGGGAAAGCGGTACAGTGTAAAACTCTATGATTTGGAACCAGGGGACTACGCCACCGGTCATTTTCCCGATGTGCTGCAAAGTGGATTTACGCTCGAAGTACCAGCCATCGATAATCCGGATACCCTCAGGCTTACCGTACATGGACCGGGACCCAACAGCAAATTTTATATACTCGTGTACAATGACCAGGACATCTTGTTCAATGCAAGCGTAAAATTGGTAGCCGCCACCAATATTGGTCACCTTGCTTTGCCCACTAAGGATTGGCCAGGAGGAATAGTGAAAGTAGCCCTATTCGATACCACCGGCAAGCCCGTGGCTGAACGCGCAACATTTCTGCCCCTGCCTAAAATTGCGGTTGATATACGGCCAGACTCGCTGGTATATCATACGCGAACAAGGGTAACAGCAAGGATACATGTACATGATGAAAACGGGAATGGAGTTAAAGGCATCTTTTCCCTGTCCACCTTGTTGACTTCAAGGTTAGGTGTGGGTTACCCAGACATCACCACCACCACAAAAATAGATCGGTTTTTATCTCCTGATCACGCGCTGTTGCCCGGCTACTATTATGATAGTGCCGCCAATATAGACCTGGTTATGTTAACCCAGTTTCATCCCTTACCCGCCTGGGATGATGTTATGGGGGATACCTCACAACTGCCTGTTACGTATTTACCTGCCGAGGATTTTGGGGGCGTGCGCGATATCTATAATCCTGATGAAGCGGTAAAGAAAAAACTAAAGCGCCCCATAGCTTTACTGGTCTTAGGATCTTTAATGTACCGGCTTACATCAGATTCCTTTGGTCATTTTCAAATACCCTATCAGGCACTGATCATGCCGATCGGGAAAAGGAATCCAATTATAGCTATGGTAGATAAAAGGGATCAGGATGAATATAATTTGGATATTCACAATACATATGATACCCTAAATAAGCGGTTAGCGAATATATGGTATGCGCCCAGGCGATTGCTCAAAGACACCACCATCCATGATGAGCCAGACAATGGCTTATCCTTCAATGCGGTAAAGTCACTGAAGCAAGTGGTGATCAGGGCCGGTGATAACGATGAGTATGAAGATGCTCACGGTGGTTGCCAGGATTATGTCTGCATGTACAACGTACTCAATTGTCAAACGCCTGGGCATAGAGTAGGTAGCCGAAAGCCGGTTATTGGCCAGGATTATACCTATCGCGACGCACCGGGCGGACATTTGATTTACCGGGGGTGCATTGATGGTGGTGTTTCCCCCATGATAGGTATGTTAAATGCTATCCATCAACCAACCCAGGATCATTACTATTCTGATTCAGCCAACTTGCAAAGCCCTGACCCCATAACGCTATCGACCCTTTATTGGGCGCCCGTTGTATCCACTGATAAAAATGGGAATGCGGTTATTACTTTTTATACCAATGATTTGAAGGGTAGGTTCTATTTAATGGTCCAGGGCATTTCTACCGCCGGAACATTTTCGGGTAAGGAGGTGTTTAGGGTCGAGTAATCAGTTCAGAAGGGGTACCGCTTCTGAAATCTTGGATTCCAGGAATTGAATTATCAGTATTGTCCGACTGTTTTTCCCTATTGCGTGCCCTTTTTTCCGCATCTAGAAAGCGAGTATTTGTAATTCGGCCTTTATTTGTGGATGAATCTACAGCAGTTATTTCCCCATATGATCATTAGTAAAGACATGAAAAAAGAATCCGGAATAGCCCAGTTGGTATTAAGACTAGCCCTGGGTTCTATATTCGTAATATCTGTGATGGACAGATTCGGCTGGCTTGGAATTCCCGGTTCCAGCGGGGTTTCATGGGGTGATTGGAAACACTTTATCGACTACACGAATACTTTGCTGCCTTTTGCAAGCAGGCCAATTGCCAATTTTATAGGCCTATTGACAACAGTTGCGGAAACAGCTTTTGGCATCTGTTTAATTATTGGACTGAAGACCAAACAAATAGCCTTGGGCGCTGCTATGCTAACGCTCTGCTTCGGTTTGTGCATGGCTATATTTGTGAGCATCGGCGCACCATTTAGCTACCCTGTTTTCGTTTTCACGGGTTCGGGATTACTGCTTTCGGGGGTAAATCGTTATCGATTGAGCATAGATGACTATTTAAAAAAGAAATGAACTGATTCCGTTTATTTACGCTACTTCTCGACATTTTTAAGGGCTTGAACCAGTTAATGCTGCACGATGATTTTTTTCCTTTCTATTTGGCCGTCCTTCATATATATCAGCACGAAGTAAACACCGTTTTGGAGGTTTCCTACGCTTACTTTTTGTTGGGTCACCCCCCCATAGTGTACATCGGAACGAATATGCCCCTGTAGGTCGAATACCTTAATCTCATTGATGAGCAGTTGTACGCCCCCTGGATTATGGTGTGGTAATAATTCCACTGTTGAACTGGCCGGATTGGGGCTGGCGTCGAAGTGGATGACTTCCGGCTCGTTGCAATTGCTGAAGACTACTGCGGTACCAATTTGGGGGGGCTTGTTGCCGCAGGCATCTTCGTAACTGACGCTCAGCTCAAGACGGCCATCGATACTGACTGTCGTGTTAGGAGCAGTGGTGCTGGTGATCGTGTATGGACCATTGTCCAAGGTGGCAGTCCACACCCAGTTCGTAGCTGTAGGTGTGTTCGCCGTAGCAGCCAGGGACCATGCCTGATAGTCACTTGCATCACAAGACCCGATTTCGCTGGAAGCCACTGTCACGGTCGGCAAGGTACTGATGGCAATGGAATTGCTGATGCTCGTACCAGGAAGGGTTGCGGTTAGTATACAATTTCCTTCGGATAGTTTAGTTACAGTGACAGAGGTGCCGGATGTGGTGCTAAGGGAGACAACACCAGCAGGAGTCACGGTCCAGTTTGCAGCTGTAGTACCAGGGATGGAATAGGTCTGAGAAGAACAAGTATAGTTAACCAGGGGTGTAATAAGTGGGGTAGCTGTTATGATCACACTGTTGAGCGTTAATGTTGTGGTGGTGGCCGCCGTCGTTGGGTTAATCGTCCCCGTTCCTCCATCCTCGGATATGGATTGAAAACTGGGCTCGGTCCCCACCACGGGAAATGGCTCAATGTTGAAGCCAAGTACACTGGACCCCACCTGAAATGATGCGGTCTTTGTGGAATTGGAGCTCGTAGCTGAATTAGGAAGGGACCCAACCTCTGTGACCCCCGATAGAAAGCTGCTGGTCAGGTCAACGGTCCCGTAACCTTGCCAAAGGTCCAAGGGGGGAAGAAAAGCCAGCCCTCCGGCATAATTGCTGGAGGGGGACAGCAGGCCGGCGGAGGGGTCTAGGGGAAATGCCGTTGCTGCCGATGTGGTTGTAGCTTCGGAACCCAGGCTCACGCCATAATAAATAGTTGCAGGGCCTGAGCCAGAAAGGTCCCCCGAGGCCACTGAGGATCCATTTACCTGTATGGTATAGCTGTACCCTGGCTCGAAGGCAAAGCTCTCATTTGACAGGATAGCGGTTGTGGTGTGTAAGGAATACACTTCGTAAACATTTCCGCAGAAATGACAGCCAGCTTCTTCTGAGAAGCTCATAGAAATATAATCATTGGTAAACTGGGTGGTACCCGTCAGGGTTGTCGCTGGGCTGAGTGGGATGGTGGTGACCTGGGCGTAGGTTTGCATGCCGAAGAACAATCCGAGTGCAAATAAGGGTAGCATTTTTTTCATATAGCAAGGAGTTTGATTTATTTATTAATATACTATAATATATGGATGCCTAATAGAAAATAAACTATTTATGGACGATGGATCATGGTTTTGGTTGTTTAACTACGTATTAATACGGATGCCTATCCCTAACTGCCAATAACAGGTGTGCCAGGATCTGCCTCCCCACAGACGGGTGGGAGCACCAACAACAAGGACAGAAAAGACCGCATCCCGAAAAAGCTAAGGCATTCGGCGAACTCGCTCTTCAGCATGTAGGGAATGCCACGAGGTAGTTTTATATCGTTTTTTACTCCCAGATACCAGGTCTGTCCAGACCGAGTATACGCGGATAAGATAAAAGCTGACCCGAATGAACGGCATCCTGATAGGCCTCCTTTAAATAAATCCTATATTCACACACTTAACCACTTAAATCGCTTGTTATGGCTTATGTATCCATCTATCTGAACTTCGCCGGGAATGCAGAGGAAGCATTCAATCACTATAAATCAGTTTTCCATACTGAATTTGCTGGTCCTTTGATGCGGATGAAAGATATACCTCCCCAACCGGGTGAGCCCGCCCTATCTGAATCTGAACAAAACAAAGTCATGCATGTAGCCTTGCCTATTTTGAGCGGTACACTGCTTATGGCGACCGATATACTCGAAAGTATGGGGCATAAACTGATAGAAGGTAATAACGTGACTATTAGCCTGAACCCCGATACGAAAGAAGAAGCGGACAGGCTATACAAGGGATTGTCCGAAGGAGTAGCCGATGGCGTTGCTCCGCATGATGAGTTCTGGGGGTATTGGGGCACGGTCAAAGACCGGTTTGGTATCCGTTGGATGTTTAATGTGATGAAGGCTCAGTAACGGCCTAACCCACTTCCTTTAGTTTAACGAACTCAGGGGTCACCTTGGACATCGGTTTGGAGGCTAGGGTGGCGGGGGGCTTGATTTTTTTGGTCCTTGATGGGGGATCGGATGTGCTTTAGTTGTGCTGATCGTTCATTTGCACCGTAATGGCTGCGAGCTTTGTTGAATCACGAACGATCTTGTTTTGCAAATTCTGACTTTGTCGCTGGAGCTTCTCTGCCTTACTAAAGGCCAGGCGCGCATCTTTTGCGTCATCTGCCGCTTTAATGGCTGCTCTCTCCGCACGATGGGCATTCGTTTTGTCGCTGATGTCAGCAGCGAGCTTATTAGCCTCTTCCTGATTGTCCTGTGCGGATGTTTTCGCTTTATTCAACTTTGCCGCTGCGACTTCCTGAGCATAGCTGAATTGTTCTTGCACGGTTACCAGTTGCGCTTTGTTGGCAGCGATCCTTGCATTAATCTTCGACAGTGTTTTTTGTTGTCTGGCATCTACGCTGGAATCACTCTTGATGGCTTGCGCCTGGCAGGTTGTTGCTCCTGCAATAGATAATAATAAGAATAGTTCTTTCATGGCGTTGAAATTATAATCGCCAAGTGACAGCGTGTGTCAACGGATGTCCAAGTACTGTCAGGCGTTGTTGGGTTAGGAAACATGTGGGTATTCTATGACTTTACATGTAGACACTCGCGTAATTTCCTGTAATGAGCCATGGGGGCTGTTTTTGATTTGTTAATGTGGAAAATATATTTTGCAGCCTTGTGGTGTTTTATTTACTTTTGTGCCCGCAAATGTGAAATCCTTCCAGATATCCTGTATAGGCCTCCTTGTTCCGATTTTATTAAGTTGGTCTCGTTAATTATTGTTTCTTTATTCGTCCCCTCAAAAAAAATTACCCGATTCTTTGCTGATGAGCTTTTACATATGTAATAGCAGGCGAGCGCATGTTTCTTATTTTTAAACGCTATAAATGTCAAAAAGAGGTAATTATTTATCCCGAACTAGCTTAATTGTGATCAGCATTTGTCTGGTAACGTTACTGGGCTTCTTTTCCCTTAGTTATATCGACCTTAGAAACATAACCATTCTTCAATCTTCCTCTGACTACCTAACACAAGGAGATACGGCTGTCAATCTGCTGAGAAAGAGCGACGAGAGCCTTGTTATGGCAGAAGACCATTACCGGCTTTACCTGAACTCATCCGACACCGCCTATAAAAGATTATTCATATCAGACATAAGGGAGGCTGTTGCGGATCTGGAAGCAGTAAACAGCCTGGATCCTATGTTTACAAAGCGAATATTGCAAAATGTAAATTCAAAATTAAATTATTACAATTCGATAGAAGGGCTGAAGAAAGTAGAGGATTCCATTATTCGTGGAATGGACGAGGGCGGATCAGGCATTCCGTCGGCTGTTTT
This sequence comes from Beijerinckiaceae bacterium, assembly GCA_903970475.1. GTDB lineage: Bacteria > Bacteroidota > Bacteroidia > Chitinophagales > Chitinophagaceae > Dinghuibacter. Next base: position 39,395 of record CAJCIQ010000026.1, on the reverse strand, counting down.
GGACTCTATTCGGTTTAGTAAGGCAGAAAGGTCCGTGTTGCAGAAATACATCTCCACAAGGACAGATACCGTGAAAATAGTCCCGTTGAGGAGAAAGGGCGTTTTAGGAAAGCTGAAGTCAATTTTTGGGACCGAGCAAAGCAAAACCGAATACATCGGAGGGAGGGAGCGGGGTAAACGATATTCAGACAGTGTTCTGCGCCAGACAAATGCTGCCATGAAAGATTTGTCTGAACAATTCAGATTACAATACCACAAGGCACTCAACAGTCAATTGAATATACAAACTGAACTCAGTGCCAAGGAACAGGCGCTGGCCAAAACAAATCTTGCCCTGGTTTCTAACATTAACGACAAGATCAAGTCCCTCGTTCAACAAGCAGAGGCCGAGCGGCAATCCGAAAAGAGCCATGCCATATTGGAAATGGATGAGGCGCGATCTGCGATAAAAAATGTAAGGTTATTCTCCCTGCTTAGTATCACTATATTGATTGGTATATTGATATATAATGTGTACAGGACGAATAAATATGAGGAAGCCATTGTCATGGCAAAGGTTAATGCAGAAAAAATAGCACAGTTGAAAGGCCGCTTCCTGAGTAATATCAGTCACGAAATCCGTTCTCCATTAACAGGTATAATGGGGTTCACAGAGGAAATAATTAAGGGAGAGAAAAACCCACTGAAGGCCAAGTATCTCAATGCTATCAAAGTTTCGTCAGATCATCTACTGAATACGGTAAATGATATTCTGGACTTCTCCAAGCTGGAAGCGAGGAAACTCCGTATTGTTAATGCGCCATTCCTCCTTAGGAATGCAGTGGATGAAGTGGTCCTTGCCTTTAGCCTTCAGGCGGAAAAAAAGGGCATTTACTTAAGGGCGAAAAATGATTTTGATGCCGACCTCTGTTTACTGGGGGACGTACATCGTTTCAAACAGGTTTTATATAACCTTGTCAGTAATGCCATTAAATTCACTGATAAGGGGGGAATAGAGGTTGTCACAACCGTTAGGTCATTGAGTGTATCCAGAATAACAGCTACTGTTTCCGTTCGGGATACTGGGGTAGGTATACCCACCGAACAACTGGACTATATTTTCGAGGAGTTTGCCCAGGCATATAGCCACAATATTGGTGAGCATGCCAGGTCTATCCAGGGAACAGGATTGGGATTACCGATCTGTAAGATGTTGGTTGAGTTACAAAAAGGAGGGATTTCAGTGAAGAGTAAACCCGGAAGAGGGGCTGAATTTATATTCGATATTCCCTACGCGTTGGCTAAAATGGCAGCACCTCAAGGGGATAAGAAATTGGACGCGGAGCGGGTAAATGAGATCAAACATGACAACGGTCATAAAATTCTTGTCGTAGAAGACAATGAATTCAACATTATGCTACTCTCCGTACTACTGGGTCGGATGGGCTATCCCTTTGATATTGTTTCCGACGGAGAGGTGGCCCTAACCAAGTTTAAGGATGGAGATTACGGATTGGTCATCACCGATATTAATCTTCCCAGAATGACAGGACTCGAATTAGCCGAACTGATTCGGAAGTATGAGGATCATCGGAAGGCTTCCATACCGATCATTGTATTAACTGCTGACCTTTTGGTTAATGAATATGAACTTGGAAAAGAGGGTATAAATGCTGTTGTTACCAAGCCATTCAAAGAAGGCGTTTTGCGTAAACATATAGATGACTTCATGGCGGTTTAGGTGAGATTGTTCCTCATATGGGCTACAATTCCAGCGTTAACCTTTCGGGCATTTTCTATTAGGATTTCACAAATACTTTCCCAACCCTCCCTATCTGCGTTTATTTCTATCTGATGCAATATCTCAAACAATTGATCTGCCTGAAAGAAACCAACTGGACTCATTGCTGAATGGGCAAATTTTTGTACATCCGCGAAGCGTTTTTCATGCAGGGCGGTCTCCATGTCCAGAAGCAACCGTGGTACGCTATTGAGATAAACCAGCATCATCTCTTTTACAAACCCAAGATTGCCCAACTCTTGTAACCTGGAGATGGAATAAGGAGGGTTTTCTATAATAGACCTTGGTTGGGCATCCCTGATGGGTTCCTCCATAATGGCCGTTTCCTTACCAGATGGTGAATTTCCGACCCTTTCAAAGGTCAATAAATCGTCTACAATGGATTTCATTGTCTCTGCTGAAGAATGGATGGAAACGGCTAATTCCAGCTGTTTATCCGTCATCCCCGTCTCCATCAGAATTTTGTTCATTCCTAGAATCCTATTCAAAGGAGTGCGAAGCTCCTGACTTACGGTAAAAAGGAATTGTTCTTGCAAACTGGATGTGTCTTCGGCTTGTTGCGTGGCTATCGTAAGTGCTTCCCTTTGCCTGAGCTGATCGGTTATATCGATATTTATGACGCCTATCCCATAAACTTCCCCCTTTGAATCTACCATGGGAAATCTTTTGCATAAAGCCCTGAATGGTTTACTATTATCATTGTTGGCCATCGGAAGGGGAAAGTCATATTCAAACTCAATGGGCTTCTGCGTAGCAACCACTTTTTTGTCCAACTCTGTAAATAATACCGCTGTATCAAAGGGTACCATTTCAAAATCATTCATACCCTCCGGATCGTACCCAAGATAGTTGATCATGGAATCGCTGGCAAGCAAGAAATTTCCTTTAGTGTCTTTTACATATATCCATGCGGAAACATATTTAAGTATGTCCTTTAAAAGGGTTTCACTTTTCCTGTGCTTTGGTTTGATTTCTCCCTGGATCTCCTCCATTATTTCATTAAAGTTAATCAAGCAAAGCACAATGCCCTCTTCGCTTTTAACGGGCATTAATGACATTTCATACCACATGTGCTCGTTTTCCTTGCTGATGAACTCTATTTTCATCTTCTCTTTTGTGCTTTTCCACATTGATTGAGTTGCCTCGTTGAAATATTGTAAAAAAGCTACTTTGGATGCCGGCGCAATTATTCTGTCTGTAAAATCTGGACCGATTTCAATCAGTTCATTTCGGCTATACCGTAGACGCGATATAAGGTACTTATTTATAAATATCGGGTTTCCATTTGTTTCCAGCACGATAACTCCCAGTTCAAGATTGTCCAGAATGGATAGGTATGCCGACCTTAACTTTGTTAGCCTTATTTCGGGCTTATTTTTTACCCTGCTTTTTGCGTAAAGGAACAAGACGTATACAATCTCACTGAAACAAATGAATAGGATTACGGTTAAGCTGATCTTAATGTTTTCCGGTACTTGCTGATACTTTTCGGGGGAAAATAGACTATAAAGGGTAAGTCCAATTATCAGAATCCTGCCCACACCCCATTTGATAAGATGTAAGCTATATTGTTTAGTGTTGAATATCAGTGATTTTACCATTTGACATGTTGTTTTGAGTTTTCAAAAATCATGTAGGCTGGTGAGGAGAAATGATTGTGCTGCCCGAAATTAATTCAAGTACTAGTTCAATGGATCTATAAAAAAGTATTGGAAGCCCGACCATCGTCGGTATCAAAAATTACTAAAAGGTTGTTAATCGTTGAGATGTTGTGATTGTATTGTATGGTTTGTCGAAATTGACCAACATCGGGGATTAAGGTTTAATATCCATATTTCGTTCAAAAATAGTATGTATTTATTGGTTCCTAATAATACAGGAGATTGCACGTCTGTCTACAAGTAAGATACGGCAATAGTTTTATTTTTGATCACTGGTTTGAAATTGGCAGATAAGATGTATACAAATATTTTATAATCTGGTCTGGCTTGGTATACTTGGGCTTTGGTAGTTGGTTCTGATCCTAAGCCCTTTGGAAAGATCCTTTTTTCATCAAGGATGGGAAGTTTGATGAAGCAGAAATGTTTTGTCCTCAGCTCACCGATTGGCAATGGTGAATTGATCTGAGTCTTTCCATCCGGATGAGAAAGGATGAACTGTTGGTAGGAGATGTTTTTCTGTTATTGTACCCTTAGGATAGCGTCGTTCTCTATTCTGATAATGGGGTGGGGCGTCTTTGATCCCCACCCCATTTTTTATTAATAGTCATGGATTATTTAGATTCGCTTAATGTTAATTATGACCAGCGATGAGGATATTGATAGTAGATGACCACGACATTGTAAGGGAGAGCCTTGATAACATCATCAGGATGGATTTTGCTAACGCTACTATTGTCAAAGCAGGCAGCGCGAAGGAATGTACAGATGTTGTGACTGGGATAATGTTTGACCTGATAATCCTCGATTTGGGTTTGCCGGATCAGGATGGTATTGAGTTAATAAGATCGATATTAGGCATTAGCCGGGAATTTAAGATCCTCGTTTTTTCCATGAGCGCTGCGCTTGTGTATGCTCCCACGTTATATGAAATCGGGATTTATGGCTTCTTGAATAAACATGCGGATTTGGTGGAAATACGCACCGCTATTCGTTCAATTGCCCTTGATGGAAAACGATACGTGCCCGTCGAATTACGACCCGCCATATTATTTAATGAAGACAAAAAGGCGTTGAATATTATGGAGATTCTTTCGCCTAGGGAAAAGATGATCGCACAGCTTATTGTTCAGGGAATGAGTACTAATAAAATAGCTGTGCTATTAGGTATTGAAATGTCTACTGTCAGGACTTATAAGGCTAGGATTTTCAGCAAATTCGAGGTAGATACACTGTATGATTTTTTGACAAAAGCTAACTTTATGGACTTTCTTAACAATTAGAACGCTTAATTTAGCTTCCGGTTTTATTGGGTTGCTATGAAGGTTCTTATTGTAGATGATCATGTTATAGTGAGTCGATATCTGAGGAGTATCGTCGAGGCTGAATTCCCTCGTGTTTCATGTATTGACGTTCAGGATGGAGAATCTGCTATATCCAATATAAAGAGGGAAAAATTTGATTTGGTGATCCTGGATATTTCCTTGCCAGATATGGATGGGGTAACCGTTGCGAGTTGGATTCTGGGAAGGATACCGGAACAAAAAATTCTTTTCTTTTCTACCTCGGCTGAGGAGATTTATTATGAGCAGCTTCGTTCTATGGGCGTTTCCGGTTATGTGGGTAAGCAAAGTGAGGTGGGAGAGATTGCCAGAGCCCTGCACATGATTGTCGAGGACAATAGGTCGTACTTTATGCAGGAGGAAAATGGAAATCTGCATACGACTGATCAGGATCCAAACAGGCAAAATCCATTTCGGGCGCTGTCCAGAAGAGAATTAAGTGTTGCGCAGATGCTGGCTGTTGGCCGGACGCTTCCTGAGATTTCGCTTGGAATGGGTATTGAGCCATCCACCATTCGCACCTATAAATCCAGGATCTATAAAAGGTTAGGCGTAACCAATATGAACGACTTTATTAAGCTGGCCCAAAGCTACAACCTTATATAAATGGGAAACAGGATGTTGAAACATCCCGTTGGTTGGTTAATCAATTCAATCGTTTACATGAAGTTGATCGTCTCCGATCGTCAGTGATTTACCATTAGATTAGCAAAACGACCTATTTCTTTATTCTTGCACAAAGAAAGATTGAAAATATTAAAATGATGTAGACATGTGTGTAACCTATTTGGCGCCCCCACGATACATAAAATGAAAAACGGAATGTTGAAACATCCCGCTGTGTGGCATCATCAAACATTTCCGTGCTGACTCGCCCCCATTAATAAGTGACTTAACCTTTAGGTTAGCAACGCTCCAATTTGTTTTCCCGCACAAAGAACGCTTGAATTAAATTATTGGATGTGGACAGATGCGTAAGCTGTTTGCTGCATCCTTCGTGCTAAAGGATGAGGAAAAATATGAATAATCTATTAAAGGGGAATGCAGTAATGACCGACAAACCCTCTACTGCTTTATTTGAGAGGCTTATACACCTTAAAGCTTTTGACTTGCTAAGGGAACTCCTGGATAACGCTTCTCATTATGGTGATTTAAAGGTCTTCTATGCGTGGAGTCATTATGTTTTTTGTGGAATCGCTGGCGTAAAGGAGCCGGACGAAGAGACATTGGACTTTCTTGCCTGTTTGCTGAAAAAAGCAGCGTATACGGATAACCTCCTTGGAAAGGATGACCTATTTAGGTTTTGGATCAATCATGGCGCACATCCTTCCATCATACGTTGCATGCCGGAAGCTGGATGTAACCCGGATTACGTGGATGACCAGGGGCAGACCCTTTTTCATTTTATGGCTGTAAGCAATTCCCTCTCTACGGATTATGCCATTGCCTATATACATCTTTTTTGCAGGTACAGACTTGATGTAGATCAGAAGGATTTAAAGGGCAGCACTCCTTTAATCTTGGCTATTCATGCCCGTAATGTTTCCGTAATGTCCGCGTTTTTGAGTTATGGAGCAAGTATACACGTACGTGATAGTACCGGGAGGGATGCGTTTTATTACTCAGTTGTTCAGGAGCGAAGTCTTGATATGTATATGTATTTGTCTTCCTTTGTTGAACCTTCATTTAATTTATTGGACCGTTATGGCTTCTCCATTTTGGATTATTTCGTTATGGGTGTGAACGAGCCGTCAGATTTTCCATTACTAGAGCAAATGATAATCGATGGTGCCGATCTTTGGCGGGAGTCTTCGTTTAGTAAGGAACATGTTTCGCCAATAGACGTTCTTTTAGGTAAGGATTGTAAAATGATTTCCCGGCTTCTTAAGCGCGTTAATGTCAATACGCAAGATTTTCGTGGGGACACCATGTTGCATAAATTATGCAGCGCTGAACTCTCCAAAGGTAATGATCTGGATCAGGTATTGCTCTTAAAGGTGAAATTATTGGTAAGAAAGGGCGCCAATCCGGGTATTGTTAATCATCAGAATAAGACTGCTGTGGATTTAGCTTTAAATGATCCGAAGAAAGCCTTGGTAGTGGAATTCCTTAGACGAAACAGTGTTTCTCTGGCGTCGAAGTTTTTTCTTCGGGATGGGTGGCGCAACTAATCGGCATATAATAAGGAACGGGATGTTGAAACATCCCGTTGGCTGACGTACCAATCCATCATTTTCATGATATTGATAGCCTCAATTATCCGTTCATAACCTGAAAAGGAATCCATGCTTCAAGACAATTTCCTTCACAAAGGAAACTTGAAATAATATTATTTGATGTAGACGGGTGTTTAACCTGTTTTCGGTACGGGCAATTGGAACGGCTTCTTTGAGACAGGTTCAATTCACTGGATTTCGACTCTTATTCCAATGCGTATTGGCCCGGACCAGGCACATCCCATGGACGTGGCAGTTGTTTGAGCGGCTTAGAAGCAGGTGAGCCCGACAATGGGTCATCCAAAACGTGGGAACAGCCGATCTGCGGCGTCTTTCCATGCCTGCTTGGCCCCGCAGCGATTGAAATAGATGTGCGATATAAGCATGGCCGCGGGCGGCGCTACGCCATGGGTGATTGCCCATCCGCTCAAACCAGCCAGCAGTTCATAGAACGGGCTGATGAATCCCGTGAGCGTCCACAAAGCATGTAGCTGTGTTTCGTCGGCAACGACCAGCGGCGTTCCCACCTGGCTGAACAATTGTTCCAGGACCGGCAACGGCCGGTATATAGCGATGGGGCAGTTATGTTGCGCCACCCGGACGCTGATGATCACGATCTCTCGTTCGTTGGGTTTACCCGTGACGGAGCATGGCTAAGAGGGAGGGACAGACAACAGAGACGTGCCAGGTCACCCTTTTGCCTGAGGGCTTCTCCCACGGCATGGTTCAGGTGATATATTCCGAAAAAAATTTTCGGTTGGATTTGGATTTAATGCGGTCTGCTCTTTATATTAGCGTGCCTTTTTTTGAAGGCGCTTTTATCTCATTAATAAATAATAAACTGTTTGTTAATCTTATGCTAGCGCTACAATGTCGCGCCCGGCGCATGGAAGGCCGGGGAAATTACCGCTATCTGCTTGCTGTTCTATTAGGGTCCACTTTCTTTTTCCATTCCCCCCAGGCACTGGGACGTTCAGGACCTAAAAAAATCACCAGTTTTACTTCCCGGTTTACGAACCTGGAAGCGACTACCAAGGAAACTTTCCGCTTCAATGCTTCCTTGTTTAATGCCCAGGCCAGACCGGTCGTTTATGCTTTGCAGGCGGCAGCTCCGCCCGGTTGGAATGTCGCTTTCCGTGTTCAGGGTATGCAGGTGACCTCCTTTCAGGCGGACTCTAACAGAGCCCAGGATATTTCCATTGAGTTGACGCCTTCCCCCGGTACCAAGCCTGGTAAGTATGTGATACCCGTCGCCGCAGTTTCAGATCAGGGAGATTCCCTGACTTTGAACCTTGAGGCAGTCGTGAAGGGTAACTATTCCATCGGCTTAACTACGCCCAACGGGCTGTTGAGCGGGGAGGGAACAGAGGGCAATACGAAGTCCTTAGATCTTACCCTGAAAAATGAGGGGACCCTGCCGTTGGATAACCTGAACCTGAGCGCCCAGGCGCCTGGCAAATGGAGTGTAAGCTTTGAGCCGTCAAAGATTGACCGCCTTGATCCCGGCTCTACCGTCACTGTCGTGGCCCATATCAGTGTGCCTGATAAGACCATTGCCGGCGACTATCTTACTACATTTACGGCCGGTAATTCCAATGCGACTTCTAATGTCTCTTACCGGTTGACGGTTACGACGTCCTGGCTTACTGGCTGGTTCGGTATCCTGTTGATCCTGATCGCTTTGGGTATCGTCTATTCCCTCATCAAAAAATATGGTAGAAGATAAACCGTACCCGATATGGAAAATCCTATCATTGAATTAGTAGGGTTGACCAAGCTTTATGGGTCGTTGAAGGCAGTGGATCACCTGGACCTGACCATTGAGAAGGGGGAGATCTATGGCCTTCTTGGACCCAATGGAGCGGGGAAAACAACTACCATCCTGATGCTGTTGGGTCTTACGGAACCCTCCAGCGGTAAGGTGACGGTCTGCGGATATAACTCAACCACTCAACCCGTTGCGGTCAAGCAAAAGGTGGGGTATATGCCCGATAACCTGGGATTTTATGACAGCATGAATGCGCTGGATAATCTTGTATATATCGCCCGTCTGAACGGTATTGCGGAGTCTGAGGTTAAACAGCGCGCAATGGAAATGATGGAGCTGGTAGGTTTGTCAAAGGCGATGTATAACAGGGCCGGAACGTATTCCCGGGGTATGAAACAACGACTGGGCCTTGCCGAAGTGCTCATTAAACAACCAGAGGTGATCATCTTGGACGAACCAACGCTGGGGATCGATCCGGCGGGCGTTAAGGAGTTCTTGTCCTTTATCAGGCAACTCAGCCGCCAGCATGGGATCACGGTATTGCTGTCGTCTCACCACCTCAACCAGGTTCAACAGGTCTGCGATCGGGTGGGCATTTTTGTAGAGGGGAAATTATTGGCCAACGACCATATCGATCGATTATCGGCTCAATTATTCTCTAAGGATTCCCACGTAATCATGATTTCTTTGGCTGCCCCCCTGGATAACCCTGCTCATTACCATGAAGCGCTCATGAGGCTGGAAGGGGTGAAAAATGTTGACGTGACGGGTAACGCCATTGAGATTTCCTGCACACGAAACGCCACGCCTGAATTTGTCCGGTTGTTCGTGGAAAAGGGTCATGACATCATGGGTGTTTCCCGCAAGGAATATGGCCTGGAGGAGATTTATCACCGATATTTTGAAAGTAGTCTAACTGAAAATATATCAAATGGAAAGTCGGGTAATTTATTTCAAAGATCTTTTTTCAAAAGGACTGGCAAGTAAGGTATTTGGGGCAGTGACGGCAAACAGGCGGCCAGCCTCTGCTTTGCAAATCATGGTCGCCAAAGAAATTGGGGATATGGTTCGGAGTTGGCGGTTTATCGTGCTGCTGGCCCTCATCGTCCTGACCTTTCTGGGGTCCATGTACGTTTCGCTATCCAATCTGAGTGCGACCACTTCCAATGCGCTGGATCCGGACAGGCAACTATTGTATCTGAAGATCCTGACCACGACGGATGGCACCCTTCCTTCGTTTCATATCTTCATGAGTTTTCTGGGGGCTATCCTGGGCATAGGGCTTGGTTTTGATGCAGTCAATGTGGAACAGAACAGTGGGACCTTGATAAGGTTATTAGCACAGCCAGTCTACCGGGACAATTTCCTGTTGGCAAAATTCATCAGCCCGCTCATGGTCATCACCACCTTATTCCTTTCCTTGGGATTGCTGATGATAGGCGGGGGGATGCTACTAACGGGTGTGCCTATTGAGGGTGGGGAGTTCCTGCGTATCCTGAGCTTTGTCCTGCTGACCGTACTCTATGTTGCCTTTTGGCTTAGTCTATCCATCCTGTTTTCCGTCAAATTCAAACAGGCTACGACTTCGGCGCTCAGTGCGATAGCCATCTGGCTGTTCTTTACGATCTTTTACCGGATCATCGTTAACCTGGTCGTAAAGGCCTGCCTGCCTGATCCTGCATTTCTTTCTCCTGCTGAAATTGTGGATAACAACAACCTTATCCTGAATATCCTGCGTTTCTCTCCGAGTCAACTATATACCGACGCTACGACAGTATTGCTCATGCCTTCGCTCAGAAGCCTTGGCCCGCTTACGATGGAGCAAATGGCAGGTGCGATTCCCTCTCCATTGTCATTTAGAGAAAGCTTGCTGATCGTTTGGCCTCAGCTATCGGGTTTGCTGGGGGGTACGGTAGCCTGTTTTGCGCTTTCCTATTACTTCTTTATGAGAAGGGAAATAAGATCATAAGGCGCCTTATACCCTGGCATCTAAAACCCAATGTTTGAAAATCTCTTTGGTGATTGTCCGGCAGTTCAGGGCCAGGTCGTCTACTGAACAACTTTTGACCTTCAGGCTTAATGGCAACCCATTGTGTTCCTCAACAAAATCCATTTGAACGATATCCGTCTCTGCCACATCTTCCGTGCCCAATAGGGAAGTAAAAAGCGCATGCGCGAAAGAATGATCGGTACCGATGTCGAAAACAGCATAACGTTCAAACCCGGAGCATTTTCTCATATTCAGTGCAATACGATATTTCAACGGCATAGCTCATTTTTTAAGGCGAAGGGCGGACTCCGCAAAAGGTCCGCCCTGCCGATGAAGGAATTTTCACATGGCTGCCATGGGATCAGTAGCCCATATCCATGCCTGCCGGAGCAGCAGGTTGGGCAGCTTGTTTTTGGGGTTTGTCAGCCACTACGCACTCTGTGGTAAGGAGCATGCCTGCTATAGAGGTAGCATTTTCCAAAGCAATACGGGTGACCTTGGTTGGGTCGATCACACCAGCTTCCAGGAGGGGCTGATAGACTTCTGTGCGGGCGTTGAAGCCGTAATCTTCTTTGCCTTCCCGTACTTTTTGCACTACGATACTACCATCCAGTCCGCAATTGGTTACGATCTGGCGCAGTGGTTCTTCTATGGCCCTGCGAACGATGGAGATACCGGTCGTTTCGTCCTGGTTGGCGCCAACGAGCCCTTGCAAAGCGTCGAGTGAACGGATATAAGCTACGCCGCCGCCAGGTACGATGCCTTCTTCTATGGCGGCCCTGGTGGCATGCAGGGCGTCATCCACCCGGTCTTTCTTTTCTTTCATCTCTACTTCTGTGGAGGCGCCTACATACAGTACGGCAACTCCTCCACTGAGCCTGGCCAGGCGTTCCTGTAGTTTCTCCTTGTCATAATCTGAGGTCGTAACCGCTATTTGCGCCTTGATTTGGGCAACCCGGGCCTCAATATCTTTCTTTTGACCTTTGCCGCCCACGATGGTGGTGTTGTCCTTGTCTATGGTCACCGAATCTGCGGAACCCAGGTAATCCAGAGACGCTCCTTCTAGTTTGTAACCCCGTTCTTCGCTGATAACGATGCCGCCTGTCAGTACAGCGATATCTTCCAGCATTTCTTTACGGCGGTCTCCAAAGCCTGGCGCTTTTACGGCCGCAACGCGGAGCGTCCCGCGGATCTTATTGACCACCAGGGTAGCCATGGCTTCGCCGTCCAGGTCCTCGGCGATGATTAACAGCGGCCTTCCGGATTGGGCTGTCTTTTCCAATAGTGGTAGAATATCCTTCATGACGCTGATCTTTTTATCATGGATCAACACATAAGGGTTTTGTAATTCTACCTGCATCTTCTCGGGGTTGGTCACAAAGTAGGGTGAAACATATCCCCGGTCGAATTGCATTCCTTCGACGACTTCCACAGTCGTATCAATACCTTTGGCTTCTTCTACCGTTATCACGCCATCCTTGCCCACTTTGCCAAAGGCTTCGGCGATCAGGCGACCGATGTTTTCATCGTTATTGGCCGATACGGTTGCCACCTGGCGGATCTTTTCAGCGTCATCCCCGATGGTCCGGGATTGTTTTTTCAGGTCCGCGATCACTGCTGTGGTCGCTTTATCGATTCCTCTTTTAAGGTCCATAGGATTAGCTCCTGCCGCTACATTCTTCAGCCCTTCTGAAATCACGGCCTGGGCAAGGACGGTCGCCGTAGTTGTTCCGTCGCCGGCGGCATCGGCCGTCTTGGATGCGACTTCTTTTACCATTTGGGCGCCCATGTTTTCAATGGGGTCCTCCAGCTCGATTTCTTTGGCTACGCTAACCCCGTCCTTGGTAATAGTAGAGGTGCCAAACTTTTTTTCCAGTACAACATTGCGCCCCTGGGGTCCAAGGGTAACCTTAACGGCGCTCGCCAGGATGTCTACGCCTTTTTTCATCCTGTTTCTTGCTTCGACTTCGAAATACAGTTGCTTTGACATGATTTTTCGGGTTTTGATTGTTCCATTTTTAGGTTGGTTCAAACAATGGCCAGGATGTCAGACTCCCGCATAATGAGCAAGTCCTGACCGTCGAGACGAATTTCTGTGCCGGCATATTTTCCGTACAATACGGTGTCGCCTTTCTTGACGCTTACTGGCTCATCTTTTTTGCCCGGTCCCGCAGCGATTACGATTCCGCGCTGTGGCTTTTCCTTTGCTGTATCCGGAATAATGATGCCACCTGCCGTCTTTTCTTCGGCTGGGGCGGGTTCGACGATAATCCTGTCATGAAGTGGAGTAATAGTTGCATGGGTAGACATGATGCTGTCAATTATGGTGAATAACTAAAGAAAAGGTTGGCCGGCCTGAGCAGCGGACGATGGAGGCACGATAAAAGTAAAGACCTTGAGGGATGATTTTCGCCGCCCTCAGGCACCATAGCCAACAGTCATAAAAAGATACAATAGCCTGGCTTTACTATTTATTGAATTTGAATAGTGCGGGCAAGGCGCTTTGCCTCCTCCTTTTTGGGTAGGGTTACCAGGAGTACCCCGTTTTCGTACCTGGCGGAAGCCCTTTCGGGGTCCACGGTTTCATCCACGCTAAAGCTCCGGGTGAAGGATTGGTTTAGGTATTCCCTGTGTATCCAATTACCGGTCTCTTTTTGGGATTCTTCACGCCCACGTTCGAACGATACGGTAAGGGTATGGTCCGAATAGTTAAGATGAAAATCCTCCTTTTTCAAACCAGGTGCAACCAGCTCCAGTTCATAGGTGGTGTCCGTTTCCCGGATGTTCACTGGCACACTGGCAGAAGTGGAAAGCCCTTTGAATCCCCATAAACGGTCGTCAAACAGGCGATCAAAATTGGTTTGGAAGAGCTGGTCAACAACACTTCCAAAAGCGGCCGGGCGGCCATTGGCTTTTTTGATGATGTTAGTCATGATATCCTCCTTTTTTTTGGATTCATTTTTCGAGCTTCAACGCTTGTGCCATTCCTTCAAACGCTGAAAAAAAGACAGTTTCATTGCCAAAATTTCTAGCTCCAAATATATCGGCTAGGTTTTCCTCCTGATTGCATAGCTATAAGACGCTGAAAAACAATATTTAAGTTCGGCAGGACAAAATGCCACGGTGAATTATCCGCCCCTAGGTGGTGTCAAGACAGCGCTTTGGCAGACTAGGCCACCTTTTCAAAAATTTCCCGGCGATGGGCTTTCGTCCACTTGATCATTTCTTCGATCAAAGGAGCAAGGGCCTTGCTGTAATCGGTAAAAGAATATTCAACCCAAACAGCTTTTTCATCGTGTATAACCCGTTTGATCAGCTTATTCGTTTCCAATTCCTTCAATTCCTTGCTCAGCATTCTTGTGGTGATCCTTGGAATGCTCCGTTGAATTTCCATGAACCGTTTAGCACCGTTGGACAGGGCCAGGATGACCAGCAATTTCCATTTACCGCCGAGCACGTACAGGGCATCCTGCACATACAGCATGTCCTTCTCGCTGTAAGCTTTATCACATATGGTAGACATGATACAAATGTAGTATACAAAAGTATACTGTCATAAAATGTATACCAGAATTGACGGAGTTTTGCACCCATAAATTAAATCACATGAGCACAGAACAAAAAGTACAATATGTACTGGACAGATTCGACATCCAGGATGTAATTACCAAATATTCGTTCGGACAGGATTTACACCAGGGTACCGATAACCGCGTAGCCGACGTATGGAAGGATGTATTTACCCCGGACGCAAAGCTTGAGTACAGCGCAGCAGGCTCTCCTTCTCCGATCTCCTACCCGGAAATGATCAGGATCATGCGCGGCGATGGCACAAAGGAGGGTAATATGACCGGCCCCTTTACCAACTGGCAGCACTTGGTAGGTAACCCGGTAGTAACGATCGATGGTGATACCGCAAAATCAAGGGTTGATCTTTGGGCAACCCACAAAGGAAAAGTAATTAAAAATGTACCTGCCTATTCGTTATATGTAGCCGGCGCATTTGAAGATGAATTGGTGCGTACCGGCAAGGGCTGGAGAATCCGCATGAGGAGATTGGTTATTCACTTCATGGATATGCACCACACCGCACCTATGCCTATTGCATAATAATCGGCTTTCGGTCGATAACCTGTGATACCGTTGCCTTTTTATAAGCAAAGCTTTTGTATTTTTGGTTATATGTTCGACCAATTCAGAAAATACCTGGATGACAAAACAAACCTTTCAGAAGAAGACTTTCAGCTTATAGAATCGGTGAGTATCACCAAAAAACTGCGCAAACACCAGTTTCTCCTTGCGGAAGGGGAAGTGTGCAGTTTCAATGCTTTTGTATGTGAAGGACTTTTAAGAAAATACAGCGTTGATGACAAGGGTATCGATCGTACGGTTTATTTTGCTACGGAGAACTGGTGGATAGCCGACAGAAAAAGCTTGATGGAGGGAACCCCCTCTAAATATTTTATTGAGGCGGTAGAGAATTCCACTGCACTGCTGATCAGCAAAGCAAACTTCGAGATGATATGTGAACGCATTGCGCCTTTCAAAGACATGGTTAACCTTATATTGCAGCGAAGTCTTAATGCGACGCATGATCGCATCAATAATACTTTCCAGTCCACTGCCGAAGAGAAGTACAAGCACTTTTTAAGGTCTTTCCCAAACCTCGCTAACCGTGCCCCCCGGCATATGGTGGCCTCCTACCTGGGTATTACGCCCGAAACATTAAGCCGGGTGCGAAAGGACATCTCAACCAAATAAGCCCGCCCTGATCCTCTTGATATTTATCAAGCGTTTTTGAATCAAATGTCAATTTTCCTCCGATCGGCATGACTGAGCTTTGTGTGAAATTTATCAGTCATGTCAAAGGTAATTTTAATTACGGGCGCCAGCTCAGGGTTTGGCAAATTAACGGCAACCACGCTTGCGGCCGATGGCCATTGCATTATCGCCACCATGCGGGAAACGAAAGGCAGGAACGCCGGGGCGGCGCGGGAGCTCTCACAGGTGGATAACATCGAGGTCGTGGATATGGATGTTACCAGTGACGAATCTGTAAAGGAGGCTTTCGATAAGACGCTGAATCGGTACGGCAAAATTGACGTATTGGTAAATAATGCAGCTATTACCGGTTTCGGTGTCGCCGAGGCACATTCGCTCGATAAATACAGGGCGATGTTTGAAACAAACTTCTATGGTGTACTACGCACCTATTTCTCGGTCTTGCCGGCCATGCGGGCGGCTAAATGCGGACTGATCATCAATCTTTCAACCGGCGCAAGCGGCTTTTCCCTGCCTTACATGATTCCCTATCTGTCATCCAAATTCGCTATGGAAACGTTGATCGAAGGCATCGACTCGGAATTACGTGATTTTGGTATCGAAAGTGTTTCGATTCCCTGTGGTGTATATCCAACCGGTATGGCCGATAAAGGTGGCTATAGTGCAGACAAACCGGAAATCACGGCTGCGTATCCTGATGCGGAAAAACGAATGGCCGGTCTGGCCAATGCGCTATTTGGAAAAATGAAGGAATTCAATATGGACCCGCAGACGATAGCTGACGGGATCAAAAAGCTGGTGGATATGCAAAAAGGCTCCCGCCCGCTTCGTTACCCGCTGGATGCTGTAGCAGAGGGGACTGACGAGGAGTTCATTTCCGCCAGGGCCAAGATCAAGCGCAAATGGGTAGCTAAATATGGTTTTGATATTTAATGCAACTTTTCACCAAAAAATAAATAAAAATGGAATTATCAAACGAGGGTCTGGAGACCCAACGTGTATTGAATGGCTTTTTCGAGGGTTCAGCTAAGAATGACCCAGAGGCGATCGCCAGGTACTTTGCTGACGATGCAGCGTTTTATATCGCCGAATCTCCTTACATGCCCTGGACAGGCAAGAAAAACGGCAGGCGGGAGGTAATCAATGCTTTAAGGCAACTGATAGAAGCCCACCAAATAGCCGAAGATGATTTTGAAATGGATCATGTCTTTATCGACGGGACAGAGGCTGCTGTCTTTGGAAAAGCCGGCAGGAGGGTAAAGGCTACAGGGAAAAAGTTTAAGGAGCCTTTTGTTATGCGATTCTCTGTTACAAATGGGCTCATCACTAAGTTCCTGATGCTGGAAGATTCTCATCAGATTGAAAAGGCGTTTAAATAATCAAATATTATACATATGAAAACCAATGGAATTTCTGCAATAAATGAATATGATTATATTATTGTTGGTGCAGGCTCGGCAGGGTGTATTCTTGCCAACAGGCTTAGCAAAGATGCTACTGTACTCCTGATTGAAGCAGGACATATGGATGCTCCGGACAAGTCCTTCATTCCGGTTTTAGCACCTCAGTTGATGGCTAGCGACGTGGATTGGAAGTATATGAGCGTTCCTCAATCTGAATTAAATGGACGATCCCTTCTTATGCCACATGGTTACATGGTTGGAGGGTCTTCCTCGATGAATGGAATGATGTGGACAAGAGGGCACTCGTCTGACTTTGACGCATGGGCGCAAGCGGGTGCACCCGGATGGAGCTATGCAAACCTTGAGCCCTATTTTCGGCGGGTAGAAAGGTATACGGATAAGAATGCACCTCATCTGGGCGATTCAGGATTATTGTACCTGGAAAACAGAGCTGAACATGGCGTGAATCCTGCGGCACTTGATTTCGTATCCGCTGCTGTATCTCGTGGGCATCGTCGCCTGATTGATTTCAGCGGGCCTGAAGGATTGGCGGGAGCAGGGACAATTACAGCGAACATTCATGATGGACGTCGGTTTGGCGCGAAGGAAGCTTATCTGAATCCGGTACTCCTACGAAGCAACCTGGAGGTATGGTCTGATACGCGTACGATTAAACTCAACTTCAAAGAAACTCATTGTGTGGGTGTCACCGTGGTGAAAAATGGCGTATCCATTGATGTGCTGGCTAATAAAGAGGTAGTACTCGCCGCCAGTTGTGTTGAAACACCAAAGTTACTCATGCTTTCCGGAATTGGTCCTGAAAAACATCTTCGTGAAGTCGGTATCGAGGTTCGCCATGCGCTGGAGGGAGTAGGAGAGAACTTCCACGATCATGCCTCTGTTGGATTTCAATACAATACGGCAAAAGAGGTGCCGCTCACTGACTATGTATTTGATGCTGCTGTTTTCTTCCGGTCAGAGCCAGACTGGATTGGTGCCGATCTTGAATCGCTATGTAATGTTCGCGCGCTCAGGAATGGGCAATTTCTCGGTGGTGTTGCGATGCGGGTCGGCTTGGTCAGACCTATGTCTCGAGGCACCATCAGACTCAAAAGCGCTGATCCGTTGGACCAGCCCTTGCTTGACCCCAGGATATTTTCCGCAGAAAGTGACATGCGCCGACTGGCAATGGGTGTTCGTGAAACGCTTGACATCATTAATACCGAACCAATGAAGCAATGGGTTTCAGGACTTGACACGACCAATCTCCGTCAGGTAGCAGGCTCTGATGGTACACTGCGGAGTGATATGAATGATAAAGAGCTGTATACATGGTTGAGAGCCAATACGGAGACGTTTGCACACATGGCTGGTGGATGTCGCATGGGGCTTGATGAAAAGGCTGTGGTTGATCCGCAACTTCGGGTTAACGGTATTGAAGGGCTTCGCATTGTAGACATTAGTGTGCTTCCTTCCCTCGTATCTGCACATCCCCAGGCGGCAGTGATGGCGATGGCAGAGCGAGCCTCCGATTTTATACTTGGACAAGCGGTTGATCACCGGCACTAAGTTCGGTATCTTCCGAAACGGGTTAAACAAACATTAAATTAAACGCCACATGGACATAAAAGAATTCATAAGCGAATGGCTCGCCTTCAGCGATGCCTATGATACCGATGGGTATGTAGACATGTATCATAAAGATGCGGTACTTGATGACCCCTCCGTTGGGCAGAAGTTTGTGGGGCATGCTGGTATTCGGAGATATTTTGAGACATATTTTATTGGATACAAGACGCAAACACGCTTGGTGAATCTGGATATTATCAACGACGATTCTGCTCGTATTGAGGTTGAATTTACAGGTGAATTTCCTGGAGGGAAACTGGGGGGAACATTTAATTTCATTTTTAAAGACGGTAAAATAGCTTTTGTAGAAGCGGACTTGATTCAATAGCAAACAAATGCCTCTTGGCGGTGGCCTGATTCCTAAATACCTTATGACGGCAGCCGCTCACCTGATCAATCAGGCATTCAGTTAAAATTAAAATGACCATGCATAAAATGAAGATCATATTGTCCACTGTAGGCATAAAAGCCATCCGGCAGACAATGGCAACCATAGCGACCATTGTTTTGTTTTGCTTAGTGGGCAGCTTACCGGCATCGGCGCAAATACCTGATCTTGTCGGTTTGGACCATGTAGGGTTCAACGTTCCTGTTCTGGATCAGGCCGTGCAATTCTTTACCGATGTAAGGTGTTTAATATCCGCCAGTCAGCAGAGATCACCCGTATCGCTATGCTGGAGACGGGCAATGGCAGCAACCTCGGGCTTTTCGAATACCGAAGTTTAAATTGTGGTCACCGAAGAGTAAACAGGATAAAAAATAGCACACCATGAAAAGCAATGAATTGTTGAACAGGGAAGCCATAGCGATGGTAAAGGCTCATCTGCGCGTATGGGCGGAAATTGATGATGAAAAACGCCTGGCATTAGCTAGGCAGGTTTATTCGGACAATATCCGCGTCATTGACCCCGGTGTAATTTTAAGCGGCCAGGAGGAGGTTAGCGATTTTATCGGCGGCCTGTTAAAAAACAACCCTGGATTTCAGTTTGAGGTGGCAAAACCAATAGAAACGGACCACAATATGGCAATTCTTTGTTGGAAGTTTGGTCCGCCTTCGAAGCCGGATACCGTTAGTGGGGAAGATATCATTACGATAGCAGACAGTCTGATCACTTCCATATTGGTCTTTGTCGATGGTGCTACGAAGTGACCGTTCCTTCAAGATTATTTTTATCTTAACTATGAGGGGCTAAAAAAATTATGGCTAATAAGGAGCTTTCGATTCCCGAAAAAATCAAATATTTACAGGACACTTTATTCACCATCAGCGGGAAGTGGAAACTTCCCGTTCTGATGGCAATGTATGCGGGCGCAACTCGTTTCAGCGACATTCAGCGGAGCATATCAACCATTACGACTAAAGTGCTGTCCAAAGAGCTCAAAGACCTTGAAGCGCATAGCCTGATCATTCGTAACGCCGATGTCACCTATCCGTTAAGCATTACTTACTCACTTACGGCATATGCATTTACGCTTACCGCTTTAGTAGATGAAATGATCAACTGGGGTCGGAATCACCGCCGCAAAGTCGCCGGGAAAAGCGCAACTTGCTGAATGGTTATTTTCCAGGAACCTGCATGATCTCGATCAGGTTGCCTTCCGGATCTTTTACATAGGCAAAGGATCCGCCTGCCTGAACGGCAGGGGCAGGGGCCGAAACACTTGCCGCGCCTGCTGCGACAAGCTGGCTGTAGGCTTGTTGAAGGTTGCTTACTACAATTGCCCAATGGCCGTAGCCAAGATCTGATGCGGCATCCAACGCATTTTTATAATCCCGTTTTCTTGCCGCGCCTTTAACTTCAATTAGCTCCATGCCAAGGCCGTTGGGGGACCTCAGCAATACGGTACGCACATTGTATTTCGGAAGTTCGAAGTGTTGTTCTTCCTGCATCCCAAACACTTTTTCGTACCATTGCTTTTCTGTGTCCAGGTTCTTTACAGAAAGGCCTACATGGTTCTCTGTCGCTACAACAGGGGTGCTGTTTTGTGCGGAACTATGGATTGGAATAAATGTGGACAGGCTGATCATGGCTATCCACACCTTTAAAATGCCCGCCCCTTTTTTGATTAAATTGCTCATCATTGGTATTTTGATGTCAAAGCTAGGGAGCCGTATTTACATTCTTGACGCTTGTTACCTGGAGGATACCGGGATCAGCATCGCTATCATAAGGACACAATGGCCATATTTCCTTCGCATATGAGTAGTAGGTGCATAAAAATAGGGGATGCCGGTGGCACCCCCTATGAATGATTAAGAAGTATAAAATTTAGATAACTTTTACGTTAACTGCATTTAGTCCTTTTTTGCCATTTTCAACGTCATAAGAAACATTGTCCTTATCACGGATTTCGATACCCTGGAGACCAGAAGCGTGAACGAAAATGTCCTGACCACCGTTTGACGGGGTAATGAAACCGAATCCTTTGGATTCATTGAAAAACTTAACTGTTCCTTGCATGGTAAAATATTTAATAAGGTGTAAGGTAGCCTAATAAAATGGAACTTCCTAATTATGTTTTTGAATGAGGTGCCGGAACCGGTCGTTCATCGAGTAAGAGATAGGTGAAACATATAAGGCGTTAAGCTAATCGTATAACAATAATTATTTTAAGCGTGGCACCTTACAGCGTAACAAAGTTGGAAAAGCGGACGTCGTTAAAATAATATACCATGAATGCATATCGGTTAATAACAGTAACAATTTTTTTGGTCATTCTTATTACAGCAAATGCTATAGCGCAGGATAAGATAGTCAGAAAGGAACTATTGACGGCAAATGTGGGAACCCGGCAAATCAGGAATGTCGATGTCAGGGAAATCGATTTTCACCCTGGGCAACAATAAAGAGACAGTGTTGATAGAAATGCTGCCCCAGGGTACACAGCCATAACTTGCCGGATAGTATCCGGAACTAAATAAACGAGGCCAAATGGAAAAAGAATTCAACCAGCTAAAATTGCGGCTTAAAGGCGCCTGGATCGGCGAGGGATTCGCAAAATTCCCTACCATAGAAGATACCGCCTATAGGGAAGAATGGATTTTTAAGCCGGATGAGGACAAAGACGTCATTCATTACGAACAAAAGACCTGGTATAAAAATGAAACGGCGGATAATGGTAAGACTGTTTTCTGGGATACTGGTTTCATCCTTTTGAAAGCTGGTAAGATTTTATTGGTTAGTGCGCAATCTGGTGGCCGGTTGGAAAGCTATGCGTTGAAAGAATTTGACGGCCATCGGTTACTATTTGATTGTACGGTGATCAGTAACGATGATAAAACAATCCGGTCCCGGCGCATCCTGCATTTAAACGGTAACCGTCTTGATTATGAGCTTAATATGAGCACAAAACAGGCGGATGTTTTCCAAAATCATTTAAAAGCGCGTTTGACAAGGGTTGATCACAAATGACAACGGTAACAGTAGCTAATCGGTTGATTGAATTATGCGGGAACGGAAATTTTATTCAAGCCCAGCATGAATTGTATGATAAAGACATTAAAAGCATTGATCCAGATGGAAGCGTAACTGTCGGAGCATTGAATAGGAACGCGAAAGAGCAGCGATTCCTGGACAATCTTGAAAAGATATATTATAATGGTCCCCTTTGCTCAAACACAAGCTTACGGGATGGCGACTAGCAGATCGCCGCTCATACCTATGGATTGATCGTGCCCGTGGGCAAAGGCATACTGGTAAGCCGGTTCAAGGTACCAACCGAATTGGTGCCGGGCAAAAGGCCGGAACATAAAATCCATCGCGATTTCGCTGCCGAGGGTGTTTGTCCTATCCGTATGCGTCTATACCGGCCCCGCGTCAAACATAAATTCAACGCTTGATGAGAATGTCCAGGGTTTCTTGAACAAAAGGGCCACATCCCATTCCTTTGCGTGGGCGCTGTAAGTAGGGGAAGCACCCAATTCAAGTTCCAGCCAATGTTCTATCGGGGTAACTTCAACGGCAAGGTCATAGCCGAAACCCGATCCGCCGCCTTTAAGGTCCTGGGAAGCGGCTCCGCCCAATTCAGCAATTCCAATGGGTTCTTTTTCTGCTTTCTGCCCGATGGCAAAGGGAAGCAGTAAAAAGAGGGTAAGAAAGTGTTTCATGGCTAATCGAATAGATGCAGTCCTGGAAGGTAGAAGGGTGAATGGGTAGGGGAAGTCCGTTGGCTGGGAGGGGGCGTTTCGTATTGGTTAGTGGGTTGATCGGGGCGTATAGAACATGATAAGGACACCTACAATACAGACGAGAGCGCCGATGATGTCGTAGCGGTCGGGTTTGAAGTGGTCTACTTTCCAGGCCCATAGCAGGGACAGGATGATGAAGATGCCGCCATAGGTGGCATAGACGCGTCCAAAACTGGCGGTCTGGTAGGTGGCGACTACGCCGTATAGGGCCAGAAGGAGGGCGCCGGCTATGCCGTACCAGATGGAACGGTCTTCTTTGAACCAAAGCCAGATGAGGTAGCCGCCGCCGATCTCACAAAGGCCGGCGAGGATGAACAATGCCAGGGATTTTATTGCTGCCATTTTGATGGTTATATTTACAAATATAAACCATGGAGTATAGTCTATGGTCAAGTAAAATCTCCCTCTTTTTTATGTTAATTGGAGAATTAGCAATCAAAACGGGGCTGTTCAGGGATACGATACGCTTTTATGAAAAGCAAGGGCTGATTCAGTCGGTTGATCACGGAGGTAACTAGATGTAAGGATTGCTGCACCCGACCGTGCCACAGGAGAATTGCCCGATATTGGGGGGGATGATCGACGAGCTGGCGAGATCGGATAGCCCGGATCAACATAGCGGCCTAACCCACGTCTTTTATACGGACAAATACGGCGAGTGCATCCGAATCCTTAGCCTTCCTTTCCTGGATCTCAAAATAGGGCAAACGCTTGATTAGCGGGGTCAATTTTTTATATCCGTAATTGCGTGGATCAAAATCAGGCATTTTCTTTATCAGAAGCACACCGAGATTGCTAAGGAAAGCCCATCCGTCTTCATCTGCGAGATCGTTGATGCTGTCCTTTACGAGTTTAACGAACTCTGGCGTTACCTTGGACATTGGTTTAGCTGCTTGGGCGGGGGGAGGCTTTATTTTTTTGGTGGCTGATGGGGAATCGGATGTGTTTTTTTCTTCCTGAACCGGGGACTCCAATATTTCTATATATATAAATTTGTCGCAGGCAGAGATGAAGGGTAAGGGTGTTTTTTTCTCCCCCATACCGTACACGGTCATACCGGCTTCCCTGAGCCGGGTCGCCAGTCTGGTAAAGTCGCTATCGCTGGATACGATGCAGAAGCCACCCACTTTTCCGGAATACAGGATGTCCATAGCGTCGATGATGAGGGCGGAATCGCTGGCGTTCTTGCCGGTGGTGTAACTGTACTGTTGAATGGGGGTAATGGCATAAGGTAACAGAACCGACTTCCAGGAGGACTTAGTGGGGGATGTCCAATCGCCGTAAATGCGCTTGAAGGTAGGCGTGCCATATTTGGCAATTTCTTCCAACATGGCCTTTATTCGGGAGGGCGGAACGTTGTCGGCATCGATCAGTACCGCCAATCGTTGGTCTGAGTTGTTTTCCATGGTATTAAAGTTAGGGTATTATGGGAACAGTGTAAATAACGGGGTAATTCGAATTTAGCGCAGGTGGCGTTGGATAGTTTTAACGTGTTGGTAGAAATGGTATATTTATTTTTCTATGAGAGAAGCCATTAACGACATGAACCATCAGGACGGAGAAATGTCTAACAGTTCGAAGGTAATTGACGGAATGAGGATTCGTAGCGCCGAGCCTTCCGATGCCATGGAGGTGGCGAACGTCCACGTTCGCTCCTGGCAGGCGGCGTACCGTGGGTTACTTCCGGACGTGTATTTGGATGTCCTGCGGGCAGAAGATCGTTCCGGCAGGTATGACTTCACCACCACAGATCCCAGTAATCCGCATACCATCGTGGCAGCAGGACCCGATGGGGCTATCTTAGGGTTCGCTACCACCTGTGCGGACCGGGACGGCGAACTCGCCAATTCGGGTGAATTGTGTGCACTCTATGTAGATCCGACATACTGGCGTTGCCGGGTCGGCACCTCCCTGATCGTTGCTGCGAGGTCACGGCTCATCGAACTAGGCTTCCGGACGGCCTATCTTTGGCTGTTGGACGGTAACTTGCGCGGAGGCCGGTTTTATCTGCTGGACGGCTGGGCGCCGGATGGTCAATCCCGTAAAGATACCGTCTGGGGCGTTCCGGTGAGTGAATCCCGTTATCAGCGGACGCTATAAAACGGTGAACTTACCACCGGCTACGGGTATCCCCGTTTCAAAAATCACCGCAAGAATCGGGTTTTTGGATGCTGCATCATTGGCTTTCTTTGTTCAGTAATTTAATAACCGACACATATGGAAGTTATAAGCAGTTCCCTTAAACCGACAAAATACAGAATTGAATCCATTGATTTGTTGAAAGGATTGGTCATGGTGATCATGGCCCTTGACCATGTGCGCGATTATTTCCATGCCTCCGCCTATAATTTTGATCCGGCAGATCCGCTAAAGACCAATTTGGGGCTTTTTTTTACCCGATGGATCACCCACTTTTGTGCACCGGCGTTCAGCTTTCTGGCAGGCCTTTCTGCTTTCATGGTTGGGCGGAAAAAAACCAAAAAGGCGTTGTCATTTTTTTTGATTAAAAGAGGACTTTGGCTGATTTTTATCGAACTGAGTGTAGTCGGATTTGCCTGGTATTTTGATGTGCAGTTCAGGACATTCGGCCTATTGGTGATCTGGGCGCTTGGAATCAGCATGATCGTTTTGAGTGGGTTAATTCACTTGCCCAAAAACGCCATCTTAATTTTTAGCTGTGTGTTGATTTTCGGTCACAACCTACTCGATAACATACATCCGGCAGGTTGCTTTATCTGGACAGTCCTCCATGAGCAAAAATTTGTTACGCTGTCAGCGCATACTAAATTATTTGTAGGCTATCCCATTATACCCTGGATTGCTGTAATGGGACTGGGGTATTATTTCGGCAACTATTATACCGGGACTTTTTCACTGGTAAAGCGCCGTCAGTTTTTTAATTTAATGGGAGCTACGGCCATTGTGCTGTTTATCGTTTTACGCTGGACCAACGTGTATGGCGATCCCCAGCCCTATAAAGACTACGGCGATATATCAAAAAATATCGTTTCTTTTCTAAATCCCACCAAATATCCGCCTTCGCTGCAATACTTATTAATGACGCTTGGCGGAACCTTTCTATTTCTTGCCAACAGTGAACAATGGAGAGGAAAGGTGGTTGATTTTTTCTGCACATTCGGGAGAGTTCCTTTTTTCTTTTATATCATTCACCTTTACGTGATCCATAGTCTTGCGATGATCTTTGCCCGGTTGTCGGGTTTTGGCTGGGGAAAATTGATGTGCTCGACCTGGATAACTTTGGACCCGAAAATAAAGGGTTACGGATACAGTATTTGGGTAGTGTACGTCGTCTGGGCAGGCATTATTTTATTACTATACCCCATTTGCCGGAAATTCGATAGGTATAAACAAAGTCACAAGGAAAAGAAATGGCTTAGTTATTTATAGATCTTGTTACTGCTTAGTTTTCAGCAAATGATCGCTTAATATCTACCGCGTATTTCTTCAAAGTGGCTGTCTGCCCGATGATGAATCTCGACACGAACCGGAACAGCGGGTTGTAGACTTCTCCATTCTCGACAATGCTCAACACGGTTCCCTGCCCTTCGGGCTCAAGCGTATAGGTCCAACTGCCGCCAAAAGGTAGATTCACCCCATCGATCCTGGTTATTAGTTGGTGGTCGGACTTGATTATTTCCAAGCGATAGGGGATCTGGTGACGGCGTTTATCGATTTCCACCCAAGTACTGTCAGTGAGGATTTGTACGGATTGCAAGTCGCTTCTCCACTGCGGGAAGTCGGAAAAGCCGGTGATCCTTTGCCATACCTGGGTGGGTGAAGTGGGAAGGTGGATACGGATGCCGGCCGTATGCTTAACCGGTAGGAGCCAGCCGATAATAAAAATGAGTACTATACAACATACCAGGATGCCGAAGGGTATTAGTAACCATTTCATTGATAGAAGTATTAAGCTTTTTTTGAGGTATTCCAACTTTTTCCCAGGCTCTTACGCTTCATTTCCATTTCGGCGGCATAGGCTAGAAGCCTTATCCCATCCAAGGCCTGTTTCCGTTCTTTTGCACTCAACCGGTTAAGCAGGGCCTGCACCAGCTTCGGGTCTAACCTGATTGGCAGTCAGTTTGGCGCCTGTTTCCTTGTCCATGACATGTCTGGTATGACAGGCAAAGAATATCTTAGGATAGGCATCCAGCAACTGGCCAACTTCATTATCGGATATTCCCCAAATTAATAATTTGATTGGTCAAATCAAATTAAATTTTGTCGAATGTCACGGTGTTCTTCAGGTCTGTTTCATGGACTTGCCCTTTTCTTTGAACTCGGTGGGCGTAAGACCGAATTTTGCCTTAAAGGTGGTGGAGAAATAGGTAGCAGAGGAGAACCCGGTTTTGAACGCGATTTCTGCAATGGACAGCTCTTCGTGTTGCAGGTAGTATCGGGCTTTTTGTAGCCGGGTGTTGATGATATAATCGTTTACATTGCAGTCCAGGAGGGTCTTCACCTTACGGTAGAGCTGCATTCTCGATATATTCAATTGCTTGCAGACCAAATCTACACTGAATGCGTCGTTGCCGATATTTTGTTCCACAATGGCGGCAAATTCACTGATGAACTTCCTATCTGTTTTTTTCGATACCTGTGATTTCGTTTCGGCCAGTACCTCTCCCGAGTAGAAATTCCTTGTTTTTTCCCGGTTCTCCAGCAGGGTATGGATGGTTTCCAGCAGGTACGGAAAGTTGAATGGTTTGGTGATATAGGCGTCTGCGCCGGATTTCAATCCTTCCACCTTTTGTTGTTCATTACTGCGGGCTGTAAGCAGAATTACTGGTATATGGGCGGTACGTATATCCGCCTTAACGATGCGCGTAATCTCCAACCCCGTTTTACCGGGTATTACCACATCGCAGATGATCAGGTCAGGGATATTGTCAAAAATAAGTTGCAAACCCGCATGGGCAGAATCGGCTTCCATCACATCATGCGTTTTGGCCAGGTGACCCACCATGTATTTCCGGAGGTCATTATTGTCTTCTATGACTAATATGGAGTTAGTCTTATGCCCTTGTTTTTCTCCGCCCTCTTCTGCTGCCGGTAAACGTTCATAAAGCTCAGTGGTATAAATGACAGTATCTTCTTTTACAGGATTTTCCCTCGCCTCTCCTGTAACGATTTCGTCAGGACTGAAGTGGGCATTGCCTAATGGTAACCGGATTTCAAAGGAAGTGCCTTTTAGTTTTTCACTTTTAACCGTTATGCTGCCATGATGAAGGTCAATCAGTTCTTTGGATAGGGCCAGTCCCAATCCCGTTCCCTTGTAGTTTTCGTACTCCCCCTGGAAGAACGGTTCAAAAACATGGGGTACTAATTCTGGCGCCATACCAATGCCGTTGTCTTCTATTCGTATCATGGCCGACTCGTTGTTGCTGGATAAGCTTAGGTGGATAAACCCGTTTTCTCCCGTGAATTTGAAGGCATTGGAAAGCAGATTAAAGATCACTTTGTCGATCATTGTAACATCAAACCAAACCTCCATTATTCTTTCCGTGGTGCTGAACGTAAGGTTAATCTGTTTTTGTTTGACCAATACATCGTAGGAAGACACTATTTCCTGGAGAAACCCAACCAGATCGTTTTGCGAGGCATGTGGCTTCATTTTTCCGAATTCAATCTTCCTGAAGTCCATCAGTTGGTTTACCAGCCGGTACAGCCTCAACACATTTTTCTGCACCAGATAAAGGGTTTGTTTGAGCTGGGGTTGCAGTTTGGGGTGTTGTATCAGGTCCTCCAGCGGAGAAAGGATGAGTGTAAGCGGGGTGCGGAACTCATGGGAGATATTGGTAAAGAAATTAAGCTTTGCCTGGTGGGCTTCTTCGGCTTTGGCCGACATCTCCACCAATTGGTTTTTTTGAACGGATATTTCGATATTTTGCCTGGCAAGTCTGGAAGTAATCTTTTTGTTTTCCCTCAAATAATAATAGGATATACCAGCAAGAACAATGGTAACCAGGAATGCCAGGGTAATGACCAGCAGCAGGATATACTGGTTTTGGGTGATGATGATCTGTCTGTTTATTATCTTTTGCCTTTCCTCAATATCCTTTTGCTGGGTATTAGCCTTGTCACTCTGGAGCTTCATGATGCGCACATTGGACGAATCAATCATGGTGGTTGCCAGGTTGTTTTCCTTTAGGTAGGGCTTGTTTTCGAGTATGTTCACTGCGGTTAATATAGCCTCCTGCCCCCCGGTGGGATAGAGTACCGTGGCAACCAGGTTTTTATTGGCAACCATGTCAAGACCTAGCCCCTTTCCTGGTAAGCCATCTGTACCTATTATTTTAACCCTTTGTTCAATGCCCAGTTTTTTGCAGATTTTCCAGGTATCGTAGGCCATAAAGTCATTCTGGGCATAGATCAGGTCAATGTTAGGGTTGTCCCTTAGGGTTGTTTCTTCCACCTGGGATAGGGAATCAAAATCGATCTTTTTAATATAATGTAAGTCAGGGTACTGGCCGATAATGTCCATAAACCCTCTGTGCCGGTCAATGAAAGGGGAGGCTCCGGGTAAGCCGCTTACTTCTAATATATTTCCCTTTCCTTTCAGAATGGCTACCGCATACCTTCCTGCACTTTGACCTACTTCAAAATTGGAGACCCCGATAATGGCGGTAAATTTATCGGTATTGGTATGCCTGTCGACCACTACCACTGGGATTCCGCTATTATATACCTGCTCTATAACGGGAGATAAGGGTTTTGCCTCATTGGGGGATACGATCAGCAGGTCGATATGCCGTTTGACCAATTCCCGGATCTGTTCTATCTGTTTTTGGCTGCTGGCCCCGGCATCCCTATAGAGAAAATCCACGTTGTTGTTATGAAAGCTTAGTTCGCGTTTCATTTCATCCAGCATGGTCTGCCTCCAGGAATCGGCGCCCGTACATTGGGAAAAGCCAATAATGAATCTTTTCCCATTTTTTTGATCGGAACAAGAGCTAAAAATATATAGCAGTACCGGGATAATCAGCAGTAGTTTTCTTTTCCACATACAAAGGCAATTGCAATCCAGTCAAAAATGCGACAATTTTTAAGATGAAGGGTACATTTTTTAAATACCCTGTCCATATAGGGTTGGGGTGATTTTATTAGATGATTGATATTCAATGAATTGAAAATATTCTATCAATAATACAATTTTTAAAACCTTTGAAACAATTTTGAACGGCTCCTGGTTGCCAGGACTGATACATTTGGCTTGTCTAAACGGCTTGCTACATGAAAAGGAAGAATATATTCGCCTGGTCTCTGGTGATTGCCCTGGGAGGTTTTTTATTTGGTTTTGATACGGCAGTTATTTCCGGGGCAGAACAGTCCATTCAAAAGTATTGGGGGTTAACTACGGTCCAGCATGGCCTCACTGTATCCATTGCTTTAATAGGCACCATCATTGGGTCTATCCTGGGGGCCATCCCATCTGATAGGTTGGGTCGCAAAAAGACACTGTATATTATTGCATTCCTTTACCTGTTATCCTCTCTGGGTACGGCGCTTTCAACTAATTGGTATTGTTTCTTGATTTTCAGACTATTAGGAGGTTTGGGCGTTGGGGCTTCCTCAGTTACCGCCCCCATTTATATTTCAGAAATTTCACCGGCAGCCAAAAGAGGAAAATTAGTGGGATTGTTCCAGTTCAATGTGGTGCTGGGAATAGTGATCTCTTATTTATCCAATTACCTGATCGGTTTAACGGGAGCGCATTCCTGGCGATTAATGCTGGGGGTACAGGCTGTGCCTTCGGCCCTGTTTTTATTATTGTTGCGCCTGGTACCGGAAAGCCCCAGGTGGCTGGTGATGAAAATGGGGAAAATAGAAGAGGCCCGCCGGATATTTACCCTTATTGACCCGCTCACCGCCGATAAAATACTGGCTGAGGTGCAGCAAGCCAACCTGGATGAATCAGCTATTCCAAAACAGGAACGGCTGTTTTCAAAAGAGTACAGGACCCCGGTCATGCTGGCAACGCTGTTTGCGGTGTTCAACCAGGTCTCAGGGATTAACGCCATTATTTATTATGCACCGCGCATTTTCGGAATGGCGGGCCTGGAGCGCGGCGCCTCTTTACTGTCTACGGTAGTGCTGGGGATCATTAATTTTATGTTCACCCTACTAGCCATGAATTTCATTGACCGGGTGGGCAGGAGAAAACTCATGCTTATCGGTTCAGTAGGACTTATTACGACCCTGGCGTTGGTATCCTATTCTTTTTATACAAAAGGCCTTAATGGCTGGATGGTACCCATGTATCTGATGGCCTACGTTGCCTTTTTTGCCTTTTCCCAGGGGGCGGTGATATGGGTGTTTATTTCGGAAATATTTCCTGGTCCGGTAAGGGCAAAAGGCCAGACCCTGGGTAGTACCACCCACTGGGTGATGGCGGCTGCGATTGCTTTTTCTTTCCCTTGGTTGGCTGATAGATTGGGAGGTGGCAATACCTTTCTGTTTTTCACGGTCATGATGTGTACACAATTGGTTTTTGTATGGAGGGTAATGCCCGAAACAAAGGGACGCTCTCTGGAACAGATAGAGCATACACTGGTACTGCATTAATAATCATCAACTACCGATCATGAGTCAAATTGAATACCGTCATCAGGTTGTATGTTTTGGAGAAGTGCTGTGGGACATTATGCCAGAGGCCAAACTACCCGGCGGTGCACCTATGAATGTAGCCTACCATTTAACAAGGCTGGGTAAAAATCCTGTGGTGATATCAAGGGTAGGCAATGATGAACCCGGGAAAGAACTTTCAGAAGCCTTTGCACAGATGGGCATCAATACCTCTTTTTTCCAAAAGGACCGGCTTTGGCCAACGGGTACGGTATATGCCCATACGGGTGAACACAACGAAATGACCTACGATATCGTCACGCCTGTTGCCTGGGATTTTATACGTTGGAGGCAACGCTATACACCTTTGGTGCAAAATGCGGAATACTTTGTTTTCGGGAGCCTCTCTACCAGGAACAGGCATTCTAAAAATACATTGTTTAAATGCCTGGATGCTGCCCAAACGCGGGTGCTTGATATCAACCTAAGGCCGCCGTTTTACAGTAAAAGGACAGTGGAAGAGTTGCTGCAAAAGGCTGATGTGCTCAAACTTAACCTGGCGGAACTGGAGCTGATAAGTGGATGGTTTAAGCATTACGAAAAGGATGAGGACAAGTTGGCGCTGCTTAAAGACGAATTCGGGTTGAAAACCGTCATAGTCACAAAAGGTGGGGATGGGGCGCTCCTC
Organism: Beijerinckiaceae bacterium; assembly: GCA_903970475.1. Lineage (GTDB taxonomy): Bacteria > Bacteroidota > Bacteroidia > Chitinophagales > Chitinophagaceae > Dinghuibacter. Next base: position 7,366 of record CAJCIQ010000026.1, on the reverse strand, counting down.
CATACCGGGGATGCCTTTTATTACCATGCAGGCTATAAGGTAAAGGTGGCAGATACGATCGGCAGCGGGGACTCATTCCTGGCCGCCATCTTATCGAAATTTATGGAGCGGGCCCCACCCGAAGAAGCCCTGGAATTTGCGTGTGCCCTGGGTGCCCTAACCGCTTCCAGGCATGGAGGCTGCCCGGTTTACACCATGGCCGACATACAGGCAGTGACAACTGCGGAACAAAACGGGTGCTGATTTTCTTATTTCAAAAAACCAAACGATCGCTTATGCAAAGATTCTTGCTTGCCACAGTTCTGCTATTTATTTGCATGACTGCATTGGCTCAAACCAAAAAAGTAACGGGGGTGGTTATCAGCAAAACCAGCCAGGCTCCGCTGACGGGCGTTACCGTTACCGTAAACAATAAGACGGTCCTTACGGATTCTGTAGGACGCTTCTCCATAGATGCATTGCCCGGTGAAACCATCCATTTGTCCCATGTCGGAATGGCGGCCATAAACTATAAGGTGATAAAAAATAAGCAAAGTGTAACCTTTGCTATGGAAGATGCCAGTATTGACCTTAACCAGGTTGTGGTAACCGGCTATACCTCCGAACGGAAAAAGGACCTTACGGGAGCGGTAACCGTGGTGAACGTCAATGATATTAAGGACATTCCCGAAGGTAATGCCATGAAAGCACTTGCGGGCAGGGTGCCGGGCCTTACTATATACCAGGACGGTTCTCCAAACGGTGCGGTAACCGTGATGATGCGTGGTGTTACCACCCTTAATAATAATAACCCCCTGTATATTATTGATGGCATACCCACTCAAAGGGGGCTCCAGGAAATCAACCAGAATGATATAGAAAGCATTCAGGTGCTCCGGGATGCCTCCTCCGCCAGCATTTATGGCTCAAGAGCCGCAGCCGGTGTCATCATCATTACTACGAAAACCGGGAAAAAGGGAAAACTTCGTATCGATGTAGATGCATCGACTTCCTTGCAATATTTTACCCATGTACCCCAGGCCCTCAATACCATACAGCACGGTCAGGCCTACTGGCAGGCAGCCGTCAATGACGGTCAGGACCCCAACCTGAATGGCATTTATACCTATAACTGGAACAATAATTACAACAACCCGGTTTTGAACAAAGTAATCGTGCCCCAGTATGTGGACGCCGCCCATACGATGCTGTCGGCCAATACCAACTGGTTCAGGGCCATATCCCAGACATCTGCATTGCAGTCATATAACCTGACTTTTTCCAATGGTGGGGAGCACGGAAATACCCTTTTCTCATTGGGTTTATTTGATAACAACGGCATCATCAAATCATCAAACGATACCAAAGTCACGGGTAGGTTTAACAGCGATTTTAACTTTTTTAACGGGCGACTTAAAGTAGGGGAGAACCTTTCTGCTACCTATATGAGGGACGTGTTATTGCCAATAACGGCTTACAGCGGAGGTTCTGGCATATACCTGTTGTCATTGATATCAAACCCTATTCTTCCCATCCATACAACGGATGGTGTAGGCTGGGGCGGTCCCGTTGCGGGCATGGATGACCGTCAGAATCCCGTCAGGCTCATAGAAGAAAACAAACAAAATCACAACTATTTTGGGCGGGTGTTCGGCAATGCTTTTGCGGATCTGGCAATTTTGCCCGACCTTCATTTCAGAACCAGTGTCGGTGTTGACCTTGCGGGTAATTATACCAGGCAGTTGCAGGTGCCTTATGTGTCCGGTTTCTTGTCCAGCAACATCACCTCTGCCTACCAGTCCAGCGATTATGAATACACCTTCAGTTGGCACAATACCCTGACCTACGACCTGGGTATCCGGAAAAGCAAACTCAATTTTTTGTTGGGTGAAGAACAGGTGAAGGATGCCAATCAGAACTTTAATGGTTCCGGCCAGGGCCTGGCGCTGGCGGACATAAACTACGCTTACCTTTCTTCTGCGACCAATACCATCCTGGTTAATGGCGCGGGGAGCGGGGACGCTTTGCTGTCTTATTTTGGTAAGGTAAACTATGTGTACGATGATAAATACCTGGCTTCTGTAACATTGAGGGACGACGGATCTTCAAAGTTTGGCAGCAATCACCGGTACGGCCTGTTTCCCGCCTACTCATTGGGTTGGAGGATTAGCCAGGAGGATTTCATGAAGAGGACAGTTCCGGCTATCACAGACCTGAAGCTGAGGTATGGGTGGGGCCAGACGGGCAACCAGAATATTGCCAATAATGCGACCCAAACACTCTACCAGTCCATCTACGGCACGGATATCACCTGGAATTTTAACCAGGGCACGGCTTATAATATCGCCGGCACCGGATCCGGTACCATGCCCTCCGGCTTTACACCCATTCAGCAGGGAAACCCCAACCTTAAATGGGAGACAACTACACAATCTAATTTCGGGCTTGATTTCGGGCTTTTCAACAACCATATAGCCGGTTCTGTAGATTACTTTGATAAGACCACTAAGGATATCTTAATTGAACCACCCTACCTCGCTGTACTTGGTTTAGGCGGAGGCACCTGGTATAATGGCGCTTCCATGCGCAATAAAGGAATAGAAGCGATTGTCACCTATAATGGGAAGATAACCCAGGACCTGACCTTTAGCATTACCGGCAATATAGCTACTTACCGTAATAAGGTGCTATACCTGCCATCCGACGTGCTTACCGGATATGCGGGTAACGGCACCACTGCCACCGTGCTGGGGCGCTCCATCAATTCCCTGTACGGGTACGTGGTACAAGGCATATTTCAAAACCAGGCTGAAGTTGCGGCTGCGGCTACCCAGCCTGGAGCTGGTGTAGGCCGTTTGCGGTTTAAGGATATTTTTAACAATGGCGTAATCGATGCCAGGGACCAGGCATTCCTGGGCTCAACAGACCCTGATTTTACTTATGGATTGAATACTTCCATCAGTTATAAACAGTTTGATCTAAGCTTTTTCTTCCAGGGGGTCAAAGGGGGCCTTGAATACAATTCTTATAAATACTTAACCGACTTCACCTCCCTGGCGCCGGGTTCAAACTGGGGCATCAGGACGATGGATGCCTGGACCCCTGAAAATACCAAATCAAACATACCTGCATTGACCTTGGTGGATGCCAACAACGAGGGCCGTTATTCCACTTACTTCCTGGAAAAGGAATCTTACCTCAAGCTGAGGAATATTCAGTTTGCCTATAACCTCAAGAAAGTGGCGGGTTTCCATAAGTTTCAAAGGGCAAAGGTGTACATACAGGCCAGTAACCTGTTAACCTTTAAAAATAAATCCAACACCATGGCCGATCCGGAGAATCCCTCCGCTGCTTTCCCTATTCCTGTTATTACTACCTGCGGTGTTAATTTATCCTTCTAAAAATAATTTAGTATGAAAAATATTGCCTTCTATACCATATTGCTGAGTTGCCTTCTAAGCGCATCATGCAGCAAGTATTTAAATGAAACGCCACAAGGAGTGATCTTTTCCCAGGACCTGCAAGACTCTACCAATACGGATGCCCAGGTAATAGCCTGCTATTCAGCCCTGGGTAATGATCACTATTATACACCCTGGAGCAGCATGTGGGCCTATGGCAGCATACGCAGCGGGGATGCCTATAAGGGAGGCGGAGGTCCAGGGGATATAGCCGATTTTAATGCCCTGGAAGTATTTAACCAGGTCAATAACACCTGGGGTACTATTGACCAGGCATGGTACCAGTTGTACGTTGGGATAGCCTATTGCAACTCCACCCTGCAATTGATTAACGGACTGACTACCGCACAATACCCCATCAAGGTGGAGAGGACCGCAGAAGTACGTTTCCTGAGGGGGCACTTTTATTTTCTCCTGAAAATCATGTTCAATCACATACCCTGGATAGATGAAACCATACCCAAATCAGCATATGATACAGTATCCAATGTGAGCCTTACCAGTGACCAGTTATGGACGAACATTGAAAATGATTTTGCCTTTGCTTCCGCCAACCTGCCGCTTACCCAAACAGACCTGGGGAGGGCTACAAAAGGGGCGGCCCAGGCCTACCTCGCCAAAGCGCTGATATACCATGCCTATACGCAGGATAATTCTAATAATGTAACCGGAATTGACCTTACCAAAATGGCCAGGGTGAGCACCCTTTGTGACAGTGTAATTAACTCCGGGGAATATAGTCTGATGCCAGATTTTGCCGATAACTTCCTGCCCCAGTACCGGAACAATGCCGAAGCTGTTTTCGCCATTCAGTATTCCAACAATGATGGCACACCCCAGGGTCGGGTAGATGCGGGCCATTGCCTGGACTATCCTATGAATGTGCAATACGGGTGCTGTGGCTTCCATGTGCCCAGCAACAACCTGATCAATGCCTTTAAAACCGATGGAAACGGACTGCCTGAGTTCGATACCTTTAACGATACGGATGTAGTGCCTACAGGAGATTATACCATCAACACCTTTGATCCCCGTATTGACCATACCTGTGCCATACCGGGACATCCGTATAAGTACCAGACAGATTTAGTCTATCAGGGCTCCTGGGCCAGACAGCCCCAATCATACGGCTATAACCTCAGTTTGAAGGAAGTGGTAAACTACAGGGACCCAAGCTTCCAGCGCTTCCCTCCATTTATGTCCAGCTCCAAGAACTGGGCCATCATCCGGTATTCGGACGTATTGCTGATGAAGGCAGAAGCCTTGATTGAACTGGGCCAGCAAAACCTGGCCTTACCATACATTAACCAGGTTCGGCAACGTGCCGCTAACAGTACCACGTTGCTGGTGCAGGCGGATGGTACGCCCACATCCAACTATAAACTGGCTATTTACCAGCCGGGTATTAACTGCACCTGGACCCAGGACTATGCAAGACAGGCGTTGCGTTTTGAGCGAAGGCTGGAATTCGCTATGGAAGGATACCGTTTCTTCGATCTTGTACGCTGGGGTATTGCAGCCGATTACCTGAATAACTATTTTTCAGTGGAGCAGACCCGTACACCGCACCTGGCAGGAGCCTCTTTCCAAAAGAACAGAGATGAGTACCTGCCCATTTCACAGAACCAGCTCAATTTTAGTAAAGGTTTGTACAAGCAAAATACCGGCTGGTAAGGGGTATAAGGGACTGGACGCCGGGAAGGATCCATCAAAATGGACAAGTTATATTACATAGCTTTAAAGGAACGATATATGATGAAAAGAATAAGCCGGTTGTTGGTTGGCTGTCTCATGATCTCTGCCAGCATGAGCGCTCAGACGTTGTATCATGAGGTGTATCGCCCCCAGATTCATTTTTCGCCTCAGGCTAACTGGATGAACGATCCCAATGGCATGGTCTATTACCAGGGCACCTGGCACTTGTTTTTTCAGTATTATCCTGGCGCCATGCATTGGGGCCCCATGCACTGGGGGCATGCTACCAGCAAGGACCTGGTGCACTGGCAGCAACAGCCAGTTGCATTGTATCCCGATAGCCTTGGTTTCATTTTTTCTGGCAGCGCTGTAGTAGATCCGCACAATACCTCCGGATTCGGCAAAGCAGGGCAGGTGCCACTGGTAGCCATATTTACCCAGCACGATACCTCTGCGGCAAAAGCACTCACCCATACTTTCCAAAACCAGAGCATTGCCTATAGCCTGGATAGCGGCAGAACCTGGATCAAGTATGCGGATAACCCGGTATTGAAAAATCCAGGCATCGATGATTTCCGTGATCCCAAAGTTATGTGGTACGCACCTGGTAAGGAATGGATCATGACGTTGGCAGCCCATGACAGGGTCCTGTTTTATGCTTCTCCGGATTTGAAAAATTGGGAAAAGGCTGGTGAGTTTGACGCCACTCGTGGCGCCCATGGAGGTGTTTGGGAATGCCCTGATTTATTCCTGTTGGATGACCATGGTAAAAGCGTATGGGTTTTAGTAGTCAACATCAATCCCGGTGGCCCTAATGGGGGATCCGCCACCCAGTATTTTACGGGTACCTTCAATGGGCATTCTTTTACACCTTCGGACACACTGGTAAAATGGTTGGATTTCGGGCCCGATGAATACGCAGGCGTTACTTGGTCTGGCGCCGGCGACAAGCGAATCATGCTAGGATGGATGAGTAACTGGGTATATGCAAACCAGGTACCGACCAGTCCATGGCGCAGCGCCAATACCCTGCCACGGTTGTTGTCCCTTCAACACATAAACGGCATATCCTATGTTTGTTCTATGCCGATCAAAGCATTGGATACCCTTGTTACAGCCACCAACACCATAGGGTCTATCAAAGACAGCCAGTACAAACTGGCCGGCGACATTCCGGCCCCCTATATGCTGCATATCCATACGAACAGACTGGCATCTTTTTCCCTTACCTGTTCCAATGATCAGGGTGAAAAAGTGGTTATTGGATTTGATAAGCAAACCAACCGGTATTATTTAAATCGTGCCCAGTCTGGTAATACTGGATTTTCACCTGCGTTTGGCGGAACATTTTATGCCCCGCGTATAGCTACATCTCCATCAACTGACATTTATGTATATGCAGATGCCTCCTCCTTTGAGCTCTTTGCTGATGGGGGGCTAACGGTTATGACGGGGCTTGTTTTTCCCCAGAAACCCTATAACCATTTAGCAGTAAGCCAGGATGGGAATAAGGTAATCCAAAGTCTTACTTTGTCAAAGCTGAAAAGTATATGGGAATGAGGTAAGTGGATGGCGTATCGTTGAAAATTAGCGAAACCTTTCCTGTCTATGAATTGTATAATTAAAATTTGAAAATGTGTAACGATTCTATTTCCGTACGCTTCAACTTTGTAATGCCTTGTTTTTTCCTGCCCATAACTTGTGAATAATTTCTTATGATCGCAAACACTCCAGATACCCAACTGCCTATGGCTGGTTCGGAATCGTTTTTTCATAATATTGACACGGCGCCCGCTTATTGGTGGCTAAACGACCTTTGGATCGTCCTTGCGGAGGCAAAGGACACGGGCGGTCGCTTCTCCATGATGCTGGAGTTGCTGCCGAAGGGCTCGGGCCCGAGCCCGCACAAACACACCTGGTCAGACGAAACTATTTACATGCTCGGCGGAGAGATTACCTTCCTGATCGGTAGCGAAATCAAGACTGCAAGAACTGGCGACTTCCTGATGGTCCCACGAAATACGCGGCATGGATTTCGCGTGGAGAGTGAAACTGCGCGTTTCTTAAACGGCTATACTCCCGCCAGCCTTGAGGCCGCCCTCGTAGAATTGGCGATGCCCGCGACCGAACGCGTTCTCCCGCCGAAGAATGTCTCCAAAATAATAATGATGAACCCCGATCGGCTGAGGCGCTACGGTATGGACATGTTGCCGGGCCCTGATCCGCTGCAT
>CAJCIQ010000025.1 GCA_903970475.1 Beijerinckiaceae bacterium | reverse complement strand
TTGGGTTTGTTGCTGGAGATAAACAAACAGGAGAAGGTCACATGGAGGGGTAAGTTCAGATCGCCTATCAAAGATCAGGGGGTTTATCCTCGTCCATACCAATCGGCTTTACCTATATGGATAGCTATTGGGGGTACGCCTGGATCAGCCATCCGGGCAGGCAGCCTGAATCTGCCGATGATGATTGCTTTATTGGGCGGCAGGCCTGAACAGTTTGTGCCTTTAGTAAAGCTGTTCCGGGAAACGGCCAAGGAAGCGGGGCATGATGTCTCAAAGTTAGACCTGGGTATCGCCTCCCAGTTATTTGGGGCAGACACGGAAAAAGAGGCCGTAGAACAATTCTATCATTCTTACGAAAAGCTGATGAACCGGGTAGGGCGGGAGAGGGGTTGGTCTCCACTGAACAAAGCTCAGTTCGATCAGTTGAGAGGCCATAGTCCGCTGATTGTGGGCAATGTCCAACAAGCGATCGATAAAATTCTTTACCAGCAAGAACTATTCAACAACACACGCTTCCTGGCTCAGTTGGTTACGGGAGATATGACCCACGCACAGAACATGCGAAGCATTGAGTTGTACGGAACACAAGTGGCGCCAGCGGTGAGGAAGGCGCTGATCAGGCAGTAACACCCCCAGCGTCTATGCACTTAAAGCACATTTACCAGCGCATCTCGATGAGCCGCCAAACATAGCTGCACATGCCAGGGGAGCGGGTATGAGCGAACCCAAACTAAGGAAGTTGTTTTACCAGACTTTTGAGCAACACATGGGGGTCAAGCCCAAAAAGTATTCCACACAGCGTGCCACGGAGACCGTATCGTAATCATGTCGCGGAGCATGCGACATAACCGGGCCTTATGGCAACGCCTTAATCACCTGCTCCGGACTGGACATCTGTTCCAATCCCAAAACAACATCAGGCGTTAAGACATTTGGCCCACCAAGCCCAGCTGGACGTATCCAGTGTTTAACGCCAAAATGCAATACGATTCCGGAGTTGGGCAATTTCGTATTGTACATTTCTCCAAAATGGCTGGGATGCCCGAACAGAGGTGTCTGACCTATCAGGGTGGCAATACCATTGTCTTTGATAATGGTGGCAAACATCATGGCAGAAGAAAAGGTACCTGATCCTATCAAGACATACACCTTACCCTGAAACCGGTCAGGTTGATCTGCCGGACTGAGTGTATCGGAATCAAAATGCTGCACGGCCCCTGGAGCCAGCGCCAGGTAACCCGAATCAGGATGGAAGCCCCAGGACTTCACCAGCTTTACGTAATCGTCACTACGCCTGAAGTCACATTGATAATCCCTGTAGGGTTTGCCTGAAATTTCAGCAATAATCCAATCCCCCACAGCGGAGTTTCCCCCGTTATTATAGCTGACATCAATGATCAGCTTTTTTACCCCATCCTGATGGATCTGGTGAAAAATGGCTTCCACCGTGTCTTTTAAAGCGGCTTCATCTTTATCATTGCCGGTCAAAAATGAATTGGCGTGAATATATCCTACATCGAAGTAACGGGAATAAGTGATCCGGGCAGTTCCCTTTTGAGCACCGTTCCAGTCCTTATGCTGAAAATCAGTCCAGGCATTAACAGGTATTCCGCCAAGACGTATGGGCCTATGGTGGCTTAGTTGAATCGTAAATGCTTTTTGCGGGTAAACACTCAAAGCATATACATATCCGAATTGTCTGAGTGCTGTTTGAATCCTCTCCAAAGGATACCCCGTCGCAAAGACGGAAGCCCGGTCCAATACCTTGGCAATGGGGACGCCATCAATGGCGAGGATCTGATCGCCTGGGTGTAGGGAGCTGGAGCCGCCAGCGCCTGTAACCACCGTAAACGTAGTTACGCCGAAAACCGTATCCACATAATACTTCTCATTGACTACCTTAATATTAAACGGCAAAAAAACCGAATCCCCGCCAAATCCAACCAGGGCCTTGGGGAGATTGATGTCCGCATGTTCATCGGACAAGTAGGCCATTACGGGTTTGATCTTGCAAAACAACCCAGCCGCACTCAGGGAGTCGGTTATCGTGGCGCTGATGGAATCAAATACCTGCTCGTATTGAACGCGCGTAAGTTCCGTATAAGGAAAGGCATGCACCGTAAACAATTGATGCTCCACGAAGGCCAGGTCTTCCTTGCATTGGGTTGGGGAAAAACGCGTCCCTACGGTGATGCCCCCTGAAGCTGGCACAGCGACGCCTGAACCAGCCGATTGCCCAAGCGCAGCAACAGAAGACAGTAGCAAGGTTGAACCTGCCATCAGTGCGGCAAAACGCGAAGCCATCATTGGCATGGGTTAGTCTACGTTATATCGGGTTATTAGGGATTATTCCGCTCTTAAACTAATGACCGGGTTTTTCAAAGCCGCTTTAATGGCCTGGAAACTCACCGTGAACAGGGCTATGGCCAGTGCACCTAGTCCCGCTATCACAAAGATCCACCAACTTATAGAGATCCTGAATACAAAGTCCTGGAGCCAGCGGTACATGATGTACCAGCCCAAAGGAGCCGCTATGACAAAGGAAATGAGGACTAGTTTGAGGAAGTCCTTCGACATCAGTTGTACCAGGTTTTGGGTACTGGCGCCCAGCACTTTGCGGATACCTATTTCCCGGGTCCTTTGCTCGGCCATAAAGGTCGCCAAACCAAACAAGCCCAGGCAAGCCACCAGAATGGCCAGTACAGAAAAGCTTAAGGTTATCTTACCCACCCGCTGTTCCGCCCTGTACATCTCATCAAAGGAATCATCCATGAACCGGTATTGGAATGGCATTCCGGGCAGGTAGCTATTCCACTTGGCTTCGATATTATTGATCAGGCTGCGTATATTATCCGTATTGACCTTGAAGGAGATGCTGCCGCCCGAATTCGACCTTAAGGAGAAAATCAGCGGGGCAATCGTCGTATGCAGGGACTCGTAATTGAAATTCTTAACAACCCCGATTACTTCATGGGGCTTAGGGGCGCCACTGTCGTTGATGCTATAGATCATTTTACCCACCACGTTCTCATTCCCATTACCCAACAACTTGGCAGTGGTTTCATTGATCACATAAGCATTGCTATCGCTTCCGAAATCGGTGGAGAATCCCCGTCCGGCAATCACCGACATGCCCATCGTTTTCAGGTAATCATAATCGACACGCCAGTACTGGGATTCGATCCCGTTTTTCACATCTGCTACCGGGGTCTTAAAAAATACATTATCGTTCCTATCAGCGTTGCTCACCGGTAAATACGCACTGATGGTTCCGCTTTGTACACCATTGAGCTGGAGCACATCCTGCTTAAAGCTCTTAGGATCCTTTAAGCTATAGGTACCGTCTATAATAATGATCTGGCTTCGGTTAAAACCCAGGTCTTTGGTTTGGATATAATTTAATTGCTTATAGATGACAATGGTTCCTATGATCAAAAAGATAGAGGTAGCAAATTGGAAGACAACCAATATACTGCGGATATTGCCGGAGCTGCTGCCCAGCTTGAGCTTCCCTTTAAGCACCTGTATGGGCATAAAAGAAGATAGGAAAAACGCAGGATAACTGCCCGCCAGCAGCCCAACGATGAAGGGCAAAGCGATTAACAATGGCAATATATATGGGGAAAATAAAGAAGTAATGTGCATGCTTTTGGTAGACACGGAATTAAATAAAGGGAGTGCCGCCCAGGCAATGAGTATGGCCAGGATTAAAGCCATCCAGGCCATCAGGCTGGACTCACTTAAGAACTGGGCGACCAATTCCTTTTTAGAGGAACCCAATACCTTACGAATGCCTACTTCCCTTGCCCTTCCTGCGGAGCGGGCCGTAGATAAGTTCATGAAATTTATACAGGCAATGACGAGGATAAACAAAGCTACCGCTCCAAAAATGTATACATACTGGATATTGCCCTGAGGTTCCAGCTCATAGATTTGTTGGGAATACAAATGCACTTTTGTCAGGGGCATGAAGTGATATTCCAGCAGTCCCCCTGATTTCTTAAAATCGTCCAAACTACTCATCTTCATGACAGCTTGTATGGCTGGCAGTACATAAGTCGTGATGTATTGGGGGATGGCATGCGCTTCGAAGGCCTGGTAATTTGTTCCAGGCTTTAGTAATATATAGGTATGAAAATTATGGCTGACCGGTGAGTTCCACGGATAATCCACATTTTTCATAGAGAGCAGCACATCATAGTGGAACTGGCTGTTTTCCGGCATATCCTGGATGACCGCGGTTACCTTGTAGATTGTTTTTCCCTTCTCTGTCGTTTCCAGGCTTTTGCCCAACGCATCGGTGGTGCCAAAATATTTCTTGGCAGCCGATGCTGAAATCGCCGCCGTATTGGGTGCATTCAAGGCCGTATGAAGGTCTCCGGAAATGGGTTGGTAGGTAAATAC
>CAJCIQ010000024.1 GCA_903970475.1 Beijerinckiaceae bacterium | reverse complement strand
GCCACCGCCGCCACCGCGGTTACCCATTCTGGCCCTCATGCGCTGTTGCATGGCCTGGAGTTTGGCAATCTGGTCAGGGGTCATGAATTTTGCATAACGAGCCGCAGCCGCGTCCTGCAATGCTTTTAATTTAGCCATCTTATCATCCTGGCTCAAGCTCTGATCCTGGAAGATATCCCTCATCTGAGGCCTTTGCTCCTGCTGGATAGCTGAAACAGAATCAATTTGGGTGTCATTGAGACCAACGGAGTCTTTGAGCATTTGCTTCATTCTAGCCTGACGGTCTCCACCACCACCGCCTCCACCATATTGGGCGGATGCTTTAACCGTGAAGACGACCATCATGATGAAGGACAAACCTGCAATCATTAGTTTTTTATTCATAACTTCTATTTTAAAAGGGTATCCCAAAAATATTCCATTCTACCCTGCTGTGGCATTTGTACTATACCAATTCGGTAAATCCTTGTATATTATCGGTAAAAAGAGGCGGAAAGCCCTAATTTTACAAGATGACCAAGTATTCCAGGCAGACTAAATTATTGCTGGCAGTAGATTGTATCATATTTGGCTTTGACGGGGATGAATTGAAATTGCTACTCATCAAAAGAGGAATGGATCCTGAGAAAGGGAAGTGGAGTCTGATGGGCGGCTTTGTGGGGCCGAATGAAGATGCGGAAAGTGCCGCAGCCAGGATATTAAAACAACTTACGGGTCTGGAAGGCGTATACCTGGAACAATTGCACTTATTCAGCGACCCCGGAAGGGATCCGGAGGAAAGAACCGTGTCCGTCGCTTATTTCGCATTGGTTAATATACATGACTATGAAAACCAGCTTAATGAAGAATATAGGGCTGAATGGTTTCCCATACACGAGATCCCCAAATTAATTTTTGACCATCCCGGAATGGTGGAGTTAGCCAAAGACAAGCTTCAGTATAAGGCCGCTTTTCATCCCATTTTGTTTGAACTCTTACCCATAAAGTTTACGATTCCCGACCTCCAAAAGCTCTACGAAGCGATATACGATACCACCTTGGATAAGCGTAATTTTTCCCGGAAGGTCCTTTCTACCGGTCTGTTGGTTAAACAAAAAGACAAGGACAAAGAAGGGTCAAAAAAGGGCGCTTTTTATTACAAGTTGGATAAGAAACGGTATAGCGCTAAGTTCCACGCCTTCCTCAATTTTATCCCGAATCCGGATAACCTGAGGTAGCTCATCCTTTATAGGGTCCGGTCATAACAACCAATATAGTCTTTTGAAAAAAACTTGTCCATTCTCATAAATACGTGTTATTTTGACATTTATTAGCTATGAGAGAGGAAAACTTCGTTATAGGCATGGACTTTGGCACCGATTCCGTGCGGTCCATTATCGTGGATGCCTCAAATGGTGGTGAAATCGCCGCAAGTGTATATTATTATCCCCGATGGAAGGAAGGCCTATATTGTAATCCATCTAAAAGTCAGTTCAGGCAACATCCTCAGGATTATATAGAAGGCATTGAGTCAACGGTCAAAGACTGCATAAGGCAGGCGGGACCTGTGGTTGCAGCAGCCATCCGGGCTATTTCCGTAGATACGACAGGCTCTTCTCCCGTAGCCGTGGACGCGCAGGGCACGCCCCTTGGATTGCTTCCCGGGTTTGAGCAAAATCCCAATGCCTTATTTGTGCTTTGGAAGGACCATACCTCCACTAAAGAAGCCGCCCAGATTAACACACATGCAGCCCAATTTTCTACCAATTACCTGAGTTATGTCGGCGGTATTTATTCCTCCGAATGGTTTTGGGCCAAGCTATTACATATACTTAGGGAAGATCCCGAGGTCCGTAAAGCTTGTTATTCCTTTGTGGAACATTGCGATTGGGTGCCCTTCCTCCTAACGGGCGGAAAGGATGTACACCAGCTCAAACGGGGGGTATGCGCAGCCGGCCATAAAGCCTTATGGGCCCGGGAATTCGGACCTGAAGGGCTACCGACCGATTCGTTTTTTTCCTCCCTGGATCCACTGCTTGAAGGATTTACCAGTCGTTTGTTTACGGAAACATATACTTCAGATACCGCAGCAGGTACCTTAAGCCCTGAATGGGCCCAGCGCCTTGGCCTATCCGAAGCGGTGATGGTGGGTGTGGGCGCCTTTGATGCACACATGGGTGCGGTGGGTGGTCAGATAGAGCCCTATCACCTATCCAAGGTTATGGGCACCTCCACCTGCGACATGCTGGTGGCCCCTGGATCAGAATTACAAGGGAAACTGGTTAGGGGGATATGTGGACAGGTGGATGGATCCGTCATACCGGGTATGATCGGTTTGGAGGCAGGACAATCCGCCTTTGGAGACACTTACGCCTGGTGGAAGGAAGTCTTGAGCTGGCCCATTAAGCAATTGCTTCCGCAAAGTAAGCTACTATCCGCAGAACAAATAAGGGCTTTGCAGGATGAAATCTCGGGATCGCTGATTTCATCCCTGACGCAGGCCGCCGCCGCCTTACCCCTGGAAGAAGATGCACCGCTGGCTATTGACTGGCTAAATGGACGAAGAACCCCGGATGCAGACCAGGTATTGACTGGAGCCATTTCAGGGCTGCACCTGTCCAGTGATGCACCTAAAATGTTCCGGGCCTGGGTGGAGGCTACCTGCTTTGGCGCCAGAGCGATCGTGGAACGGTTTATCAGTGAAGGCGTGCCGGTAAAAGGGTTGATTGGCCTCGGTGGCGTAGCCCGGAAATCCCCCTATATCATGCAAACCTTATCAGACGTAATAGGCATGCCCATTCGCATTCACAAGTCTGAACAGACGTGTGCATTAGGCGCTGCCATGTTTGCCGCCACGGTAGCCGGTCTATATCCCAACGTGGCGGATGCCATGGCCGCTATGGGTCAGGGCTTTGACCAGGAGTACCACCCTGATTTTCAGAAAAAGGAATTGTATGACCGACGGTACCACAAATATGTAAGTCTGGGAAAATACCTGGAGGGCGTCACCCACGGCCGCGCATAACGGGAACTCTACCTACCGGCGTGTATAACCCCCGGCAAAAGTCAGACACTAAAATTATTTCAATGAGCATCTATCAAACCATAAGAGAAGCCGCCTTCGAAGCCAATATGAAACTCCCCCGCCTGGGGCTGGTGTTGTTTACCTTTGGCAACGTCAGTGCTGCTGACAGGGATAAAGGCGTCTTTGCCATAAAGCCCAGCGGGGTACCCTACGAATTGTTGTCCCCTGCTAAAATGGTCATCGTCGATTTCGATGGTAAAACCGTGGAAGGGGACCTGCGGCCTTCCTCGGATACCCTGACCCACGCCGTATTATACAAGCATTGGGAACATATAGGGGCCATCGTACATACCCATTCGACCTATGCTACCGCCTGGTGTCAATCCCAGCGTTCCATTCCCATTTACGGGACAACCCATGCAGATCACTGTACCGTACACATTCCTTGCGCCCCGCCGATGGAAGACCATATGATAGCGGGCGATTACGAATACCAGACTGGGTTTCAAATCATACAGTGCATGGAAAAACAAGGGTTGAGCTACCAAGAAGTAGAAATGATGCTGGTGGGAAATCATGCCCCATTCACCTGGGGGATAGACACAGACAAAGCCGTTTACAACAGCGCTGTGCTGGAAAGCATAGCCAAAATGGCTTATCTCACCGAACAGATCCGGGCTGATGCCCCCCACTTAAAAGATTCTCTGATCAAAAAGCATTTTGAAAGAAAACATGGCCCCGGTTCCTACTATGGGCAATAAAACCACCAATATGACCGATCTGAAGACATTAGAAGCCTGGTTCGTCACCGGGAGTCAACACCTATATGGTGAGGAAACCCTCCATCAGGTGGCAGCGCATGCCCAGCAAATTGCCCATTCCCTGGATAAGGACCCACACAATCCCGTGCGCATCATTTTTACACCCGTCGTAAAGACTGCTGATGAAATTCACCATTTACTGCAGGAAGCCAATAACCAGCACAATTGCATAGGCGTTATCGCCTGGATGCATACTTTTTCACCAGCTAAAATGTGGATTGGGGGATTAAAGGCGCTCCAGAAACCATTGCTTCACCTGCATACCCAGTTTAACCGGGATATCCCTTGGTCAGAGATTGACATGGACTTCATGAACCTGAACCAAAGTGCGCACGGGGACCGTGAGTTTGGATTCCTGATGAGCAGGATGCGTTTGGATAGAAAAGTAGTGGCCGGACACTGGGAAGACCCGCCGGTAAAGGGAAAGCTCCATACCTGGCTAAGGGCGGCGGCTGGCTGGCAGGACTGGCAGGATGCCAGGTTCGTTCGTTTTGGAGACAATATGCGTCAGGTAGCCGTTACCGAAGGGGACAAAGTGGAAGCACAATTGCAATTCGGCTATTCGGTGAATACCCATGGCGTCGGTGACCTGGCAGGTCTGGTCTCTTCCGTCAGTGAATCGAAGGTGGAGGAATTATGTACAGAATACGAACACCTGTATACTGTTGCTCCTTCCTTAAAGAAAGGTGGGAAGGATCATCACTCCTTGCGTGAAGCAGCCCGCATAGAAATAGGCCTAAGGACTTTTCTGATTCAGGGAGGATTCAAAGGCTTCACAGATACCTTCGAAGACCTGCATGGATTGGTTCAACTGCCAGGCATAGCTACCCAACGCTTAATGGCCGAAGGGTACGGATTCGGAGGAGAAGGAGACTGGAAAACAGCCGCACTGGTCAGGGCCATGAAAGTGATGGCAGTCGGATTACCCGGAGGAAATTCTTTCATGGAAGACTATACCTACCATTTTGACCCCTCCAATCCCCTGGTATTAGGCGCCCATATGCTGGAAATATGTCCTTCCATTGCATCCGGAAAACCCACCTGTGAAATCCACCCCCTTGGCATAGGAGGAAAGGCAGACCCCGTGCGCCTGGTATTCAATTCAGCCGGTGGCCCCGCTTTAAACGCTTCCATTATTGATATGGGCAACCGGTTCCGTTTGCTGGTCAATGAAGTCATGGCTATAGACCCAGTAGCAGATTTACCCAAGCTTCCCGTAGCCAGGGTACTCTGGAAACCCTATCCGGACATGATCACAGGCTGTACCGCATGGATATTGGCCGGAGGTGCACATCATACTTGTTATAGTCAGAATCTGACTGCTGAACACCTGGAAGACTTTGCCGACATGGCAGGAATAGAGATGGCACTCATCGGGGAAGACACCAAACTGCGCGAGTTCAAGAAGGAACTTAAGTGGAGTGAGGTGTATTACAGACTCGGGAAATAAGGCGCTTGACACAATCTAAACAGTCGCTTGCCAATGCAGCCAGACATACATCAGGGGGCAATGCCCCCTTTTTAATTTTACTCAAGCGCATACATATTAATTTAATAAATAATACATATACCCATATTTTAATTAAGCCTTAACTTTATACCATGAGAATCCAGCAAATACAAATCCGGAATTTCAAGATATTGAAGTAAGAAAATCTAATATTAACGGGGTATATGACTTCTTTATATTCGAAAAGGGTTCAAGGAAACCTTTTCCAAAAAATCTGATATCTGACGGGACAAAAAATATCCTGTCACTAATGGCTGCTGTTTATCAGGAAAGTACCCCTCAATTTTTATGCATTGAAGAACCAGAAAACGGGTTGCATCCCCAGGCAATTGAATTACTCGTAGATTTCTTTCGTCAAAAAGTAGAGGAAGAAAACCACTACATTTGGCTAAACACACATTCACAGCCTTTGGTACGTTGCTTAAATATTGATGAAATCGTACTGATCAATAAAATTGATGGCGCAACCCACGCCAAACAATTAACCAGTAAGGACGAAATGAATATCAAGACTGATGAAGCCTGGCTGTCGAATGCATTAGGGGGTGGTGTTATATGGTACAAATAGGTTTTATTTGCGAAGGCTATACCGAGCAATTTTTATTACAATCTGATTCCTTTCGGGAATACCTGCACTCAATTAATATCGATCCGCTGCCTATTATAAATGCTGAGGGAATTAACAATCTTCTTGTGCAGTTTACCACCAGGGGAATTGGGAAAAAAACAGCGGGAGAAATAAGACTTACCACCAGGATGTTAACCTGTGGCTTAACTTTAGCGCTGCGGCTGAGCATCCAAACTGTCCCAGTGTCAAATACTTTATTACCCGATTAATGGACATAGCTGCTTAAGCTATGGGAGATATCCTGCTACTTCCTCGGGTGTAATTTCCGTGTAGTCGTGAATGTATTTCAGGATGTTGGAATAGCCCTTAAAGTCATCGATTCCATGTAAGGTGGATAAGATCACCACGGATTTCATGCCGGCATTCCCGGCCGCTTCCACTCCTTTGGGCGCGTCTTCGAAGACAACGCAATGGGCAGGATCCACGCCTATCAGTTCGGCGCAACGCAGATAAACTGCAGGATCGGGTTTGGATAACTTAACGTCATCGGCCGTCACGACTGTTTGGAAATAACCGGAGATATCCAGGTTATCCAGGACAAAGTTTACGTTAAAGGGGATGGCGGCCGTACCTATAGCCAAAGCTATCTTGAGTTCTTTCGCATCCTTGAGAAAACCATCCAATCCCCTGATCAAAGCCAAATGGGGCTTAAATGCTTGCTGATATCTTTTCTCCTTCTCCATTGACCAATGATCTACCTCCTGGGGGCTGAATCTGGAAGGGCCGAATATCCTGTCGAAGAGCTCACTGTTTTTCCCATACATCTGTCCACGGATGGCTTTATCTGAAAGACCAGCCTTCAGGTCCTGGTTGAGGATTTCCGTCCAGGCCCTTACGTGGTACTCCATATCGTCGATCATGGTACCGTTCAAGTCGAATAGAAATGCTGTCTTCATACCTCAAAGATACGACAGCGCACGCCAAGATCCGTAGGGTAACCGGGTCTGAATCGCGCCCAATGGCTCTTATATCAATGGCGCCACTACTGTAACTTTCCGCCGGAAAACGAACTCGATGGCAGCGCCGATCCGGAATTATACACCTCTACTGATCGTCCTCCCCTACCCACGGCGTTGAATACGCGTAGTTTTATCCGACCGCTGTTACTGATAGGTCCCCTATAAATTGGACTGGTTGCCTCTGGCTCTCTTCCGTCCGTTGTATAGCGGATGACCAGGCCAGGGAACTGGACATTAGCCCACACTTTGCCATCTTTAATCACGGCGCCTACGGTAGGGATTCTATAGGCATATCCTTTATTGAGTTCATCAATCTGAGGAAGGATCAAGTGGCCTACCGTAGCGGCAAAATTCTCCCAGGCATCGGTATAAGCATCTGCGGCGGCTAAAGTATCTCTCATAGTTGCCCAAGCCGGATCAGGCGCCCAGGCTCTTTCAGCCAAACCCAGGGTTCTGGGTAGCATTTTATACTCCAGGTCGTCTGCACTCCTGATTGTCTCTCCCCAAAGGCAACCTTCAAGTCCGGTGATATTGGCTTTCCCATACTCGGTCAGGCGTTCCTTGGAAGCCTTTAAGCCTGGCGGGAGGGGATTGTTTTGTTCATCAACCTTTAGCAGGCGCAGGTAATCGAAAGGAATATAGCTGAATGGTTTATCGGCGTCCAGGAAGGTGGCCCAATAGTAACCAAATTCATCGAAGGACTTATTGTAAGCCATATCGAAGTAAAGGTTTGAGGCCACAGACAATACTACTTTATAACCTGCATTGGCCATACGATAGGCCAGGTCTTCGGCTCCATCCCCATTATTCCAGATATGCACCTGCATGCCGGAACGGGCAAAGTCGGGATTAGGTATTATATAGGGTCTACCATCTAACATGGTTTTACGCATACCAGCTTCTTCCCAGGCAGAGGTGTAGAGGCCCCTGGACTTCAATAAGGAGTCAACTTTTCCAAAATAATAGTACCACAGATCCCTTACTTCCTGCATCTCGGGATGGTTTTTAACGAAAGCCAGGCATACCGGAGACTTTTCCCAAACCCCGGAGGGTACTTCGTCTCCACCCAGGTGTATGGTCTCCAGGGGAACCCCTGCTTCTTTGTACATAGCCTCTATATTGATCACAACCTCATTAATGAACCGATACACGGAGGGCAGGGCTAGATTCATTACGTTATCGTGGTACAATTGAGGGGTGGAATATACAGAAGCATCCGTGGTATCTCTTAGGAGGAACTCCATAGCTTTGTCCTGGTTGCCTTGCTGCATATAATACCTATAGCGATGATCCATCGCTTTGATGGCAGCCCGGGCATGTCCTGGGCTTTCAATTTCGGGAATGACCTTTATATGCAGGCTTTGCGCATGGTGCAGGATGTCTTCGAACTGTGCTTTGGTATAGTAACCAGAACCCGTCACACTATTGGTATCTGGACCGGAACCATAACAGGGTCTGAGAAAATCATGGTCATCCAGGGTATGTCCCCTTTTGGATCCCACAGCGGTTAATTCGGGGATGGATGCAATATCCAATCTCCAGCCTTCATCATCGGTGAGGTGTAACCTCAGGACATTTAGTTTGCAATAAGCCATCAGATCCAATACCCTTAGGATCTCTTTTTGAGATTGGAAATTGCGGGCTACGTCAATCATTAAGGACCTATAGCCAAAACGGGGCTCGTCATTGATCAGCAGGGCCGGCAACACAAAGGATGTACTATGGGTGACGCCCCTGGGAAATAACTCCAACAAGGTTTGGATGCCATAAAACATGCCCGTCTGCGTAGAAGCTTCTATCCTGATCCTTCCTCCATTGATGCGCAACCTATAGCCTTCATCGGCCAGCGTATCCATTGCCTTTACCAACATAATACCTTCGGGTCCCCTCGCAAAGGCGTGGTATAAAGGGTCGAGGGTCGCCCAGGAAGGCGCCGGGGCCGCTGCATTTGCACCTGGAGTAGCAGGAGTCGTGGCGCCCGAAGCACTTGGGGTAGCTGTAGCCATGTCGCCTGGAGCCGAGCCAGGCAGACTGGGGGAATTGCTCAGACCGTTGAGTCCCGGGGAGGGTATGACCGGAGGTGGAGCAATATCTATGGAAGGCTGCATGCCGGTCATTTCTTTGAGTCTGGCTTGGAGGTATTGAGCTTCCTTTTTGAAAAGATCAGCTTCCAGAAATATGGGACCGCCTTTATAATAACCGGTGCTATCCGGAAAAGTAATCAGGGATTTAGGGCTTGGGAATACCAGGGCCGCGTCCGGAACGTCTCCATCGGCCCCCATCTTCTGATTGATGTCGAAGATGTTTTCGGCAGTAGCCTCCGGCACTTTATCCCCCGGAAAACGATCGAATAACAAAGGATTGGTAATGGGTGTCTTAATATACCGGCCAATGGATATGCCTTTCCCTGGAGCATCGTCCCAAACCATATAAAAACCTTCTGGAGCGTCTGATTTATTAGCGGCAGCATCGGAAGATATGTATTCCAGTCTCAGGGAATCTCCGGGGGCTATGCCTTTGAATCCTGGTACCGGACTTATACGGAACAAACAGCCACCGAGGTCTTGCATCAATAGTCCTACAGAGGTGATGCCTGACTGAGGAGCAGAACTGGAATTGAAATACAAGGCCCATCCTGTTTGAGGCAATGCTTCCTTACCTGTATTGGTCAACACCAATAGTGTATGGGTCTGACGGCGGCTCTGATAAAAATTACTGAGCAGCTCCCACCTAAGGGTTAAGCTCCGGGCGATGGCAGTTTCCTGGGCGGGACCGGGTTGGGGGGGCGAAGCCACAGGTGCGGCAGCCGCGCGCACAGGTGAAGTCCCTGCGGTATCACCGAGGAAAGAGACAAGCAATAGTAGTAGTAGATTTCTCATGAGTGGAATTTGTTGTGCCATTCAGACGGTAATATACTTTTCTTTCGCCTTATGAGGTGCTTCCGCTCATCGAGTTGTAATCCTTTTGTCGGTAAAACCCATTACATTTGACCGGTAACGCATATCGGATACATGAGAAAAAACTTTTTACTCTGGACCTCAGGCGTTTTGGCCCTGGGGGCAAGCCTAGGTGCAACCGCACAACAGACAGGAGCAACAGCCCAACAAGTTTCGGACTTGGTGCCTTACGTGCACCCCATCATTGGTACCCAAAGAATGGGGCATACCTTTCCTGGCGCTACGGCCCCCTTCGGGATGGTTCAGGTCAGTCCGGACACCGATACGATCGGCTATGAACAAAATGGTAAGTACAACCCGGATGTCTACAAGTATTGTGCGGGTTACCAGTATGACGATAAAACCATTGTCGGATTTAGCCATACCCACTTCAGCGGCACAGGGCACTCAGACCTCGGTGATTTTCTGATCATGCCCACCGTAGGCGATCTGAAACTTAATCCTGGTACAGCGGACCAACCCCATAGCGGCTACCGTTCTGCCTATTCCCACGCAAATGAAACAGCAGAAGCGGATTATTATAAAGTAAAGCTGGATGACTATAACATAACAGCTGAACTGACCGCAAGCACCAGGGTGGCTTTGCATAAATACACCTTCCCCAAATCTGACCAGGCCCATATCATACTGGATCTCATGAGCGGAATCTATAATTATGAGGACAAGAATATATGGACCTACCTGAGGGTCGTCAACGACACCCTGATAACGGGCTATCGGGAAACCGCCGGCTGGGCAAGGACCCGGACTTTGTTTTTTGCCATGACTTTTTCCAAACCTTTTACAGGATATGGTAACCGGAACTATACCCGTAAAACGGCTTATCATGGTTTCTGGGGTAAATTCAACCAATCTAAAAACTTCCCTGAAGTAGCAGGTCGTCAGATCCGGGCTTATTTCGACTTTCAGACGGTTGATGGGGAAGCGATAGAGGTAAAAATGGCCTTGTCTCCGGTGAGCATGGAAAATGCCCTGAACAATCTACGTTCAGAAATACCAGGATGGGACTTCGGTGCGGTAAAGCAAAGCGAACAGGCTGCCTGGAACAGCGAACTACATAAGATTACCATTGAAGGCTCCGATACGGATAAGATCAACTTCTATACCTCGGTATACCATGCTTATATCAACCCAACGGTCTACATGGATGTAAACGGGCAATATAAAGGCTTGGATAAAGAGGTACATACCGCAGACGGCTTTACCAACTATACGACCTTTTCTTTATGGGATACCCATAGGGCCCTGCATCCCCTGTATAACCTCATAGAGCCCACGCGCAACGGAGATGTGGTACGTTCCATGCTGGCTCATTTCGAGCAAAGCCCGGAACATATGTTACCCATATGGGTGAACTCGGCCAACGAAAACTGGTGTATGACGGGCTACCATTCCGTATCGGTGGTTTGTGACGCCATCGTCAAGGAAATTGGGCCCTTTGCCCCAGGCAGCAAGGCTCCCTATGATCCGCTCAAAGCCCTGGATGCCTGTGTCACCACCGCCCATTACCGGGATTACGATGGGTTGGGATACTATATAGACATGGGTTATATACCCAGTGAAAAAAACGCCAACTCCGTTTCTACCACACTGGAGTACGCCTATGATGATTGGTGTATTGCCCAGGCGGCTCAAAAATTGGGCAGAACGGATATCTACAATGAGTTCATCAAACGTTCCCAGTATTACAAAAACGTATGGGATCCTTCCATTGGGTTTATGCGCCCCCGCCTCAGCGACGGTACCTTCCGAAAGGATTTTGACCCGCTGCGCACCCTTGACCAGGGCTTTATCGAAGGCAATGCCTGGAATTACAGCCTGTACGTACCCCATGATCCTGCGGGCCTGATTGCCTTGATGGGTGGTAACAAAAAATTTGTTCCTCACCTGGATTCTCTCTTTACCATGGAGCTTCCCGATAAATACTTTGCCGAAACCGAAGACATCACCCGTGACGGCATCATCGGCAACTATGTCCATGGAAACGAACCTTCCCACCATGACATTTACCTCTATGATTGGACAGACCAACCCTGGAAAGCGCAGGCCCTGGTGCGTATGGTGTTACCCAAAATGTACAAAGCTAGTCCCGATGGTTTGGGCGGAAACGATGACACGGGTCAAATGAGCGCCTGGTATATCTTCAGCGCCTTAGGGTTCTATCCCGTATCCCCTTCCGACAATAACTATTCGCTGGGAAGCCCGGCAGTACAGGCGGCTACGCTGAACCTGGAAAATGGAAAGACCTTCCATATTGAAGCGAAAAACCAAAGCGATAAGAATGTGTACGTTCAAAAGGCTGAACTCAACGGACAGCCCCTGCATCGACTATACATCACTTATCAGGAAATTACCAATGGGGGTAACCTGGTGTTCTATATGGGACCCAAACCCAATAAGCAATTTGGGAAATAATTATTCCAACCCTTTATACGGAAAGCGGCTGCCCTGGTCTGGACAGCCGCTTTTTTTACCTCCACGCACTTGCGTTATCCAATTGCGCTACGTCGTCGGGGTGAAGCTCCAGTTGTGCGCCTTTTAGCAGAGAAGTTAACTGCGTCAACGTAGTAGCGCTGGCAATGGGGGCCGTTACAACGGGCCGGCTCAGGAGCCACGCAAGGGCTACGGAAGCGGGATCGCTATGTCGGCGGACGCTCACTTCATCCAATGCCTTTAATACACCCAACCCTTTGTCATTGAAGTATTTTTTAACGCCTTGACCTCGTGGAGATTTGGCCAGGTCTTCTTCGGTCCTGTATTTACCCGTTAAAAATCCTGCGGCCAGTGAAAAGTAAGGGATAACGCCTAGTCCTTCCTTTTGGCAAATAGGCCCAAGCTCCTTTTCAAAGACCTCCCTTTCCATGAGGTTATATAACGGTTGCAGGGTCTGGTATCGAGGATATCCCTTGGCTTCGCTAACGCGCAATGATTCTTCCAAACGCGCAGGTGTAAAATTAGAGGCGCCTATATAGCGCACCTTACCTGCTTTCACCAACGCCGAATAGGCTTCCAAGGTTTCTTCTACGGGCGTTCCCAGTTCATCAAAATGGGATTGATAAAGGTCAATATAATCTGTTTGCAGACGGCTTAAAGAGTCCGCTACAGCCTTTAAGATATGGGCTTTTTTCAAACCTTTTTCGTCGGCGCCTTCGCCCATAGCACCTCCAACCTTTGTGGCCAGTATGACGTCCTTTCGCTTCCCGCTCCGGGAAAACCATTTCCCAAGTACCATTTCAGACTCGCCGCCTTTATGACCAGGTACCCATTTGGAGTAAACGTTGGCCGTATCAATGGCGTTGAAGCCTGCGTCCAAAAAGGAATCCAGAATGGAAAATGAGG
Organism: Beijerinckiaceae bacterium; assembly: GCA_903970475.1. Classification (GTDB taxonomy): domain Bacteria; phylum Bacteroidota; class Bacteroidia; order Chitinophagales; family Chitinophagaceae; genus Dinghuibacter. Next base: position 13,415 of record CAJCIQ010000024.1, on the reverse strand, counting down.
AGGCTTCATCAACCGTCCAGCCAAATACATTTCCACCTAAAACAAGGGGCGCTATCGTCATAGTTGTTTTTCCTAATGTTTTCTTATTCATAGCAGTAAGGTAATTAAATTTATTCCACTCGGGAGCCATGACAAACTGTCACAGTTTCAGCGTTTTTTGTTATTTTTGCGCTTCAATCTAATGCATACATGCAGGCAATGGTTATAGAAAAAGTGCAAGATGAAGCCAGACAGGGGGAAGCCTTCGCTCCTTTTGCAGGGGATCCCAACATATACTCAAAGAAGTTCTATATAGAAAGTTATGGTTGTCAAATGAATTTCAGTGACTCTGAAATCGTTGCCTCTATACTACAGGAACAAGGCTTTGGCGCAACCAGGAATGTGGAGGACGCGGACCTGGTGTTACTCAATACTTGCTCCATCAGGGAGAAAGCAGAGCAAACGGTGCGCAAACGCCTTACCGAATTTCGTAAAATAAAAAACCAGAAACCAGGCCTTCTGATCGGTGTGTTGGGCTGTATGGCCGAGCGCCTGAAGGCCAAATTACTGGAAGAGGAAAAATTGGTAGACATGGTGGTAGGCCCTGATGCCTACCGAACCCTTCCTGGGCTCATAGAGGAAGCAGAGACTGGGCAAAAAGCGGTGAACGTGTTGTTGAGCAGGGATGAAACCTATGCTGATATCTCTCCGGTCCGGCTGGACAGCAATGGGGTCTCCGCATTCGTAAGCATCATGCGGGGCTGCAACAATATGTGCTCCTTTTGCGTAGTGCCCTTTACCAGGGGTCGGGAAAGAAGCCGGGACCTTCAGTCCATTGTAGCTGAATGCAGGGATCTTTGGGAAAGCGGTTTTAAAGAAGTAACCTTACTGGGGCAGAATGTTGACTCTTATTATTGGGTAAATCCTTCTGGAGGCGAGCCGATCACCTTTGCTCATTTGTTGGAAGCCGTTGCCTTGATCCATCCCGATCTCCGGGTCCGGTTCAGCACCTCTCATCCCAAAGACATTACAGAGGCTGTGTTGCAGACCATGGTCAAATATGAAAATATTTGCAAATACATACACCTTCCTTTGCAAAGCGGCAATACCCGCATCCTTCAAATGATGAACCGTACCTATACCCGGGAATGGTATATGGCCAAAGTTGACAGGATCAGGGAAGTGATTCCCGGTTGTGGTCTTTCCTCAGACCTCATTGCGGGATTCTGTTCAGAAACAGAGGAAGAGCACCAGGATACGTTGAGCCTGATGGAATATGCTGGTTACGATATGTCCTATATGTTCTTCTACAGCGAAAGACCGGGCACCCTGGCTGCACGCCGTTATCCGGACGACATCCCTTTGGAGGTGAAAAAGCGCCGGCTGGATGATATCATTCAGCTTCAAAATCGCCTTTCCCTGAAAAGCAATCTTGCTGATGTGGGCAAAGTCTTCCGGGTGTTGATAGAAGGGAATTCTAAGAAAAGTGCTGCCGACTGGATGGGACGAAGCTCTGAAAATAAGGTTATTGTTTTTCCTAAAGAAAATAATAACCTTCAAAAAGGATCTTATGTCAACGTCCAAATAGTGGATTGTACCCAAGGAACACTGATTGGAAAGATTCAGGATTAAGCTTTAAGGATATAACTTATGGATATTCAATCGATCAAAAACAGGTTTGGCATTATAGGAAACGCCCCCGCACTGAACTATGCCATTAGCGTGGCCGCACAAGTAGCCGGGACGGATCTAAGTGTACTGATCGTAGGAGAAAGCGGCGTTGGTAAGGAAGTATTTTCTCAGGTGATTCACACACTATCAGCAAGAAAGCACAATCCATTTATAGCTGTCAACTGTGGGGCCATTCCGGAAGGCACTATTGATTCCGAATTGTTTGGCCATGAAAAAGGGTCATTCACCGGAGCCGTGGACAGCCGCAAAGGATATTTTGAAACGGTCAGCAGTGGAACCATATTCTTGGATGAAATCGGAGAAATGCCCCTGGGTACCCAGGCCCGCTTGCTCAGGGTGCTGGAAACCGGGGAATTCATCCGGGTGGGTTCTTCTAAAGTCCAGAAAACGGATGTACGCGTCATTGCAGCAACCAATAAGGATTTACTGGAATTTACCCAGGAAGGAAAATTCAGGGAAGACCTCTATTACCGTATGAGTACCGTGCCCATTAAGGTACCTGCACTCAGAGAAAGGCCGGAAGACATTCCATTGCTTTTCCGCAAGTTTGCTACCGATTTTGCAGAAAGGTACCGCACCACTCCCGTGTTCCTGGATGAGGATGCCCGTCGGAGCCTGGTCGGTTACCCCTGGCCCGGAAATGTTCGGGAATTGAAAAATATTGCAGAACAAATTTCCGTTTTGTCTCAAAACAAACAATTGACGGCTATAGACGTTAGGCAATTCCTGCCAGAAACATTATCAGCCAGATTACCCGTACTAGCCGTACCGAATTCGTCCAATGGTCATGGGGAATTTGCCAATGAAAGGGAGATACTATATAAATTGTTTTTTGATATGAAAAAAGACGTCACCGAACTAAAAAAATTGTTTGTGGACGTCGTGCAAAACCCTCAGGCGCTAAACGCGGCCAGCCTGGCTGCCTTGAAGCCAGAAACCAGTTTTACGGATATTCCTTCAGGGGATTTCGTACACCAGCCCGTCATTACTTCTCCCGTATCCCATCCGGTACTCCTGGACCATAATGACATCCACGAACACGTGGAGGTGGAAGAATCCTTAAATATTATGGATAAGGAAAAAGAATTAATTGTCAAAGCCCTTAAAAAACACAAGGGTAAACGAAAGGACGCGGCGTTAGATTTAGGCATCAGTGAAAGGACTTTATACCGGAAACTGAAAGAATACGATATTGATGAATAATAGAACATATTAAAAAATTGTATAGTAGCATGGTTTCCTCTTTCCATTTACGCGTATCAGCCCTGGTGTTGATGAGCTCTCTTACCCTGGCTTTATCGGGTTGTAAGGTCTATACCTTTAGCGGAGCCTCTATTGACCCTAAAGCACATACCATACAGGTCGACAATTTTGACAATAAAGCCCAATTCGTTAACCCTTCTCTGGCTCCACAGTTATTACAGGCGGTGGAAAAGAAGATTGTAAGCCAGACAAGGCTTTCCCAGGTGACTACGGGTAATGCAGACTATGAAGTGGGCGGCTATATCAGTTCCTACGGGGTAAGCACATCCGGTATCTCTAACCAGCAGGCCTCCAGTTCCCGTTTGGTGGCTACCTTTCACTTGATATTCCATAATCACTTGGATCCCACCGGCAAAACAGTTGCCCCCGCGGACTTTGAAGATGATGTAACCAGTGCGGTGGACTTCTCCGCCCAGCAAAGTTTTTCGGCTGTGGAGCAACAGTTATTGACCCAGATCGTGACCAACATGTCCAATGACATTTTCAATAGGCTTTTTTCCAATTGGTAATTTTTCCCTAGTTTCAAAAGATGAACGCAGAGTTGTTATATGAAGCTTTGAGTGACGGGACTTCCCTGGAACAGTTAAACAGGCAGGAGTTGGAGAAACTGGTAAGCATGTACCCCTATTTTTCCATAGGTCAATTGCTGCTGGCAAAGAAACAACGAAGCGAAAATCAATCGGAGTCCTACCAAAGGCAAAGGGAGCACCTCCAGACTTTTTACCGGAATCCATGGTGGTTATTCTATCAACTGGAACTGAATGACCAGCAGGTCAAGCCCAAACGCAACGGCGCTCAAGAGTTCAGGGGAATCTGGCCATCCTTGGATGAAGAAGCGCCTACTGCGCCTGTTGAGGCGGTTGCGCCCGTTGATGAAGCTGCGTCCAACGATCACTTGTATGCATCCTCGGAGTCAATTGAGCCCTATGCCCCCAAACCTTCCATTGAGCCTGTTAATGTAGAAGATACTGTCCATAGTATAGACGAAACCTACTCCCCCAGCCGTGGAATTGCACCGGGCTTAGGTTCTAAGCCGGAAGGAATTAATACTGTGGCTGCTCAGGGTTCCTCCGAACCATACATGCCCTGGAGCAATGAAGAGGAGGAAGAAGAGATTCCTACGCTGGTCGGTTTGCATGCCGATCATGCTTCGATTGAGGTCGTGCAACCCCAAGAGCCGGAAGAACCGGCCTTCCTGGGCGAAGAGCCAATAGACGAGGAAACACCCGTGCTTGACGAGGAGTCCGACACAGTCGAGGAACCCACGGTTGTCGAAGCTACCGCAGTCCAGGAGCCCGCTCCCATCATGGAGGCCGCCACAGTAGAGGCATCCAGCGCAATCGAGGAGGCCGCCGCGGTCGGAGCATTCACAGCCGTCGAGACGCCTTTAAGCGCTGAAGTCGGCGCGCTAGGCGATCATATCCCTGTAATGCTGACTAGCGCTGAGTTACCCTCTCAGGTCTGTGAGGAAGAGGCTCAGGAAGACCAGGCGCAAGCTGCCCTGAAAGAAATGCAGATCAGTTCGGGACAGGAGCTTACTCAGAAAGAATTAGAAGAATTTGACCCATTGGTCCTCCCCTATATGATTACTTCCGCTATGCCCTACCAGGATGATCCGAAGGGGCAGGAGTTAGTGGAACATCATCCGGCCTCCGATGCCTACGATATAGAGGTCGCCCCGTCAGAAGGGCGTTACGGGGCACCCATAGACGAGCCTGCCGTAACTGAGATCGAGCTGACCCCGGAGGAACCCCACACCGACAAAGCACAGGTCGAGCACGAGCTGATCACTGATGAACATGCGGAGTCCGAGCAGATCGACAGCGAACACGCTAAGTCCGAGTCGATCACTGACGAGCATGCGGAGTCCGAGCTGGCCGATGAAGCATCACTGGTCGAGCTCAAGCACGAACACGCTGAGGTGGAAGCCGCCTACGAAGCACAGGTCGAGCACGAGCACGCTGAGGTGGTGGCCAACAACAACGAGCATGCGGAGTCCCAGAAGATCGACAACGAAGACGCTAAGTCCGAGGCCAATGACAATGAACAGGCGCAGCCGGCACCTTCAACAAAGGAGGGCCGCCAACCAGAAGAATACCCGCTGGATCCGGAGGATGAGGATAAGCAAGAAGAGGTCGAGGCGCCCTGGACGGCGGAGTCAGAGCCCCCATCCCCACGTTTCTCCATCAGCATGACCCCGCTCAATCAGGACTTCGCCTTCGAACCCCTGCATACGGTGGATTACTTTGCCTCTCAGGGAATAAGGGCGGAAGACGTTGTGGGTGAAGGAAGTGACAAGTTCTCCCGGAACCTGAAAAGCTTCACGGAATGGCTCAGGACCATGAAGCGCATTAATCCACTGGATCGGCTGCATGATGAACTGGATACAGCCACCGAAGCGGAAATTCTGCATTTGGCGGCTGGCGCCAACCACCAAAAAGAGGCTATTGTGACGGAATCAATGGCCCAGGTTTGGGTGCATCAGGGTAAGATACTCAAAGCCATAGAGGTATATAATAAATTAAGTTTGCAGCATCCCGAAAAAAGGGCTTATTTTGCTGCCAAAATCGAACAATTAAACAGATTGTGATATGATGTGGATTTTCCTGGTATTAGTTGTCCTGGTATGTGTGATTCTGGGAGCACTGGTATTAATGCAGAACTCTAAAGGCGGTGGCCTTTCCGGAAGTTTCTCCGGAATCAGTAACCAGCTCATGGGTGTTAAGAAAACAACCGACGTTTTGGAAAACGGTACCTGGTTATTTGCAGCTATTTTGGGCGTCCTTTGCCTGTTCTCCAGCCTGTTCATCCCCAGGGATGTTGACCATGCGGGTAATAGCGGTAACGTGAAAAATTTAGGGACTAACCCGGCTCAACAGCAGCAGCAGTCACCTATCACTCCTTCTAACCCCGCCCCTGCCCAACAAAAGCCTTAATAACCTTTTGACCTATAGGTTTTTAAACTTATTTTCGAGAACCCTGTCTTACCGGCAGGGTCTCTTTTTTTTAACTACCCCCTCATTCACTTATGCGTCGTATCCTTACTCTAACCTTTATCCTAATCCTTGCAATACTGGCTTATTTGGGCTGGCTGATCCTGGGACCTGCCACTAGTTTCGCACAAAAAAACAAGTCCCTGTTTGTCGCCACAGGCAAAGCAGATCGAAATTCCATTTTGCAGACATTATATTCAGGTGCTTATATAAAGCATCCTGGTATATTTGATTGGCTTGGACGGGAAATGGGGATATGGGATAACTTAAAACCAGGCAGGTATGAATTAACGCAAGGCCAGAGCTTACTCAGTCTGGCCAGGGTTTTAAAAAGCGGTAAACAAACACCTATCAAACTGATTCTCAACAAAGTGCGGACAAAAGAGGACCTGGCTGGCGTTTTAGGTCGTTTTTTCGAAGGTGATTCAACGGATGCCTTAGCCCTGCTCAATAATCCCGATAGCATCGCCCAATATGGTTTGGACACCAATACCATTATGGCCATTCTGATTCCAAATACCTATCAGATCTATTGGAATACACCCCCCAACCATATTCTGCACGTATTTTATGTAGAACAACAGCGTTTCTGGACCCCGGAAAGAAAGCAAAAAGCCCAGGCCTTAGGTTTGACCCCAACCGAGGCTTATGTTTTGGCTTCCATCGTGGAGGAAGAAACCAACAAAGACAGCGATAAGCCTTTAATAGCCAGCACCTATTTAAACAGGCTGGCAAAAGGAATGCGCTTATCGGCCGATCCCACTGTTAAATTTGCGGAGCGTAATTTTGAAGCTAAACGTATATATGATAAAGACACCCGTTTTTCTTCCCCTTACAATACCTATCTGAATAAAGGATTACCGCCGGGACCTATCTGCACGCCTTCGATTAAAACCCTGGATGCTACGCTGGATGCCCCTCATACCGATTATTTATTCTTTGTCGCTAAAGCGGACTTCTCCGGATATTCGAACTTTACGGCTGATTACGCTACCCATATGAAGAATGCAAAAGCTTACCAAACAGCATTGGATAGCCTGTTGGCACATAAAGCGGATAAAGGAAACAATTAAGATCAATGACTCCGTTTGAGAAGAAGATATTAAGCATTAAGCCTATTGGCCGTTTGGTGGAAAAAACAAAGAAATGGTATTTGCCAGGCTTTGAAGGGCTGTCCTTACATGAAGTGCTGGGGTCTTTTTTTGACCAGATAAAAAAAGTAGGGCTCAATGACAGGGCAGCGGCTATCTCTTTCAACTTTGTCATGACCATTCCGGCAGCCCTGATCTTCATATTCACCCTGATTCCCTACCTGCCGATTTCTGCACAGGTAATCAAAGAGCTGTTCAATATCGCCAAGGACATTACCCCCAATTCCAATACGTATAATTGGGTGCAAAACCTGATCAACGACTTCATGGCCAAGGCGCATGGGGGATTGTTATCTTTCGTTTTCCTGGTGGTTGTTTATTATTCCTCCAACGCTATGATGCAGATCAAGCGTACGTTTAACCGAAGTCTAAAGGAAATCCCCAATCGGAATATCTTCCGAAACCGGTGGAATGCGATTTTATTGACGACTTACCTGGTGATGTTGTTGTTGGGATTTGTGCTGTTGCTGGCAACCCAGAAAAGCCTGCTGGCCGTTTTCTTAAAACAACATGGAATACGAAGCATTACCATTCGTTTTCTGATCCAATGCCTGCGCTGGTCTGTGATCATTATGCTGTTCTATTTCTCCATTGCCTTTATTTATAAATTCGCACCGGCCACTCGCAGGAGGTGGAATTTATGGTCTCCCGGGGCTGTGTTGGCCTGCGTGCTGATCTCCCTTGTCACTGGTTTTTTCTCCATATGGGTCAACCACTTCAATAATTTCAACAAATTTTATGGGTCCATCGGCACGGTTATGGTACTGATGTTACTGATTTACCTGAACTCGTTGTTCCTGTTGATTGGATTTGAGTTGAATGTGGCTATAAAAACGGTGAAGGCGCGATCCAAAGCGCAGGAGGATTGTTTAAAGCAGGAAATTGAACTAACTTAATGGTCTAAAACACTTGCAACATGAAATCCCTTTTGTCGGTTATTATCCTGGCAGGAGGCCTACTCGCCTTCTCCAGGCCCTATAAACCAACCCCCATGCCCATTGGCACGGCATTGCCTAATACGGATGTCAAAATGAAGGACGTCTCCTCAAAAATGGTAAGCTTTGCCGATGCCCGCAAGGCAAATGGCCTGCTGGTGATGTTTACCTGTAATACTTGTCCTTTCGTCAAAGCTAACCAACAAAGGACGCGTGATATTTGCTCCTATGCACTCAACCATAGTATTGGCGTCATTCTCCTGAATGCCAACGAGGGGGAACGCGGAGATGCGGATTCCTTTACGGCCATGCAGGCATATGCCAAGGACCAACAGTACAATTGGTACTATGCAGTGGACCAGGACGCTAAAATGGCCAATGCCTTTGGTGCCAGCAGGACACCAGAGTGCTATTTGTTTGATGCTTCCGGGAAGCTTGTTTATGAAGGGGCTATCGACAACAATCCTGGAGACGCTGCCCATGTAACCCGCCCTCATTTGCACATCGCCATCGATGAAATGTTGGGGGGTAAGGAAGTCAGTGTCAAGGAAAGCAGGTCGGTAGGATGCCAGATAAAAAGAGCGGCTTAATTCAACAACGCTTTCAAGGCATCCTTGAATTGGTCAGGGGACAATTGACCAGCATAGAACTTCCGGTAGCCGGTAGCCGGATTGAAGAATATGGAACAAGGCATAGCCCCTGTCCAGGTGGAATCCAGGGTAGGACCAAAGACATCCGCATCGGTTTCATTGAGCCACACAATGGGTGCGTAAAAGTCGTGGGCCTTGGCAAAAGCGGCAATTTTATCCGGGTAAAAGGTTCCCAGGTCAAGGCTGAGCAGCAACAGATCCACTTTCCCGTCGGCCTCGGACTTAAGCGTAGATTGAAAATAAGGAATCTCATGTACGCAGGGTTGGCAATAGGTAGCCCACACGTTGATGATGGTAGGCTTTTTGGCCGTCTTCAGGTACTGCTGCAAATCCTTTACCTTCCAGGATGGTATGGTTTGTGTCCTACCAGCGGTGAAGAGGCAGACAACCAACAGACAGATGCCCAAAAGCCGGGCGACAGCTCGGGGGGTTAAATTTTTTTTCATATTTCTTCCTCCTCTATAGTTTGAAATCCCCATTGGGTTCTTAATTCTTCTAAATAGGCGCCCTGAAGTTTGGGCTGGTCATAATGCCCTGCGGCACTTTTTTGCCGGAATGCCTCATAGATGCTTACGGCACAGGCTACGGAGATGTTCAGGGACTGAATGATGCCCACCTGGGGAATAATGAAGTTCCCATCGGCCCGTTGCCGGAGGTCTTCAGTGACACCTTCGTGTTCATTGCCAAAGACCAGGGCTACCCTTCCCGTTAAATCCAGTGAATATAAGCCAACGGCATCCCCGGAAAGGTGGGTCGTCAATACCCTATCATAGTTTTCCTTCAAAGCCTTCCAACAAGTGTCCAGGTCCGTAAACTGGCGGATAGTCAACCATTTGGAAGCCGAGGAAGAACTCTTTTTACCCCACTTCTTATGTCGGGGGATGCGGGTATTTAAAATGAAAATCTCCTGAATACCGACCGAATCACAGGTGCGCATGACCGCTGAAATGTTATGGGGATCAAACACATTTTCCAAAACCACGGTCAAATCATTCTGACGTTTTTGAAGCACAGACGTCAGGCGTTCATTGCGTTGAGGGGTCATTTCCAAAGGTAAGCAGTTCTCTGCCTTTTTTAGTGTAATTTTAGTGGCGTATGGAAGTTTATAAATTCAAGGCACAGTGGTCGCCCCAAGTCAAAGCCATTACGCATGGGTTTGCTGTAATTGGTCTCGTTATACTGCTATTCAATTCAATCAATGGGTTTAGTCTATCGGGGACAATAGCCTGTTTGCCCATTTTTCTATTACTATTAGTCACCTGGGGATTCCATCCCAGTTATTACCTGCTCAGTCCAGAGGAGATCATCATTAAAAGGCCCTTTGGTGATATCCGCTTTCCCCTATCGGAGATTGGTAACGTGGAGTCCCTTACAAAAGAGGAGATGGGTTTCTCTATCCGGTTATTTGCCTGTGGCGGCTTATTCGGGCATTATGGTCTTTACAATTCAAAAGCCTTGGGCAGATATTACATGTGGTGTACCAACACTACAGAAATGCTGATGATCATAAGGAAAAACAAAAAAATGGTCATCATCAGTCCTTTCAAAAAAGATATATTCCTCCAAAAAGTCAGGCAATTTCTGGGAGAATAATGAGCTATGCAAGCGCCTTGATAATCTGCCCGTTTAAAGCTCCTTCTACACTCAGGAGATACGTATTGACTACTTTGGACATGGGGACCAGATCATAACCCCTGAAAAGATGTCCATAACGCGCTTCACTATCCTCCACCAGCCCTGGACTTACTGCATTGATGCGCTGGTCCCTTTATAATTCCTGAGCAGCCCCTTTCACAAAGCTATCGATCCCTCCATTGATCATAGCGACAGTTGTTCCGTTTTTGGCTGGCTGTTGGGCAGCAATCCCAGAAGTCAGGGTGAAAGATCCTTCCGCATTCAAATAATCCTTCCCAATCAGTACCAGATTAATCTGACCCAATAATTTGCCCTTGATACCGGGTTGCATCATCGCAGAAGTCATGGTTTGAAAGTCTCCATAATATCCGGTTCCGGCTGTGCATACACAGGCGTCCAGACCTGGAAGGGATTCATACATCCTGCGAATGGACTCGGGATCCATAATATCCACCTCCACATCACCCGTCTGCCTGGAAGCTGTAATCACTTCATGTTTTGCGCTTAACGCTTCTTTGCAAAATTCGAACATCATCCATAGACCTTTTTCCTTCCAGATATTTACTACTTATAAATTATGAAAGACACTACCCGCAGAGAATTTAGTAGAACAATGTAGTATTATATAGCAACCGGTCCAATTCATTTCTAAGAAAATCGCCTCCGCTAAAACCCCGATCAAAGCCGATAAGAGATGATTGGACGAATTAGGTTTATGGAATACTCTACGTCGAAGTGATCACTTTAATTGCAAAGTCCCTTCTCAACCGAATTAAACATAAATATGCATGCACTCATAATATATATAACTGATTTTGTACCTTCATACGGTGGAAAAGATAGGTTATATCGAAATACGAATTTCAGGAAGAAAGGGCAATAATCCCCTAGTTCCTGAGAACTTTGATATCAGGGAAATTAGGGATATCCTTGAACAAGCAGAGAAATTACTTTCTCCTAATGAAAAAAAAGATCGCCCTATCATCAGTTATCAATTGGAAGAAGGTTCAGTAAGGCATATTTTCAAAACCTCCATACAATATATTATAGGATTTAATGCCATTATTGGTCAGGTCACCAAAAATAACTCTGTAGATTTTCTTGATCTACCCACAGCAAAAGCTTTTGAGGCGATACAAGAAATTGCCATGAAAAAAGACTATACATTCCAGATCAACACGTCTCTAACTGATTCAAATACGATTAAAATCGATAAGGGAACACACTTCACCCGCAATGAATCCTTCTGGTCTGATGCAGAATTCTACTTTTATGGAAGAATCACCAGCCTAGGGGGAAAGGAGAAGGCCAATATCCACTTAGTCACAGAAGACCTCGGCACTCTTGTTATCCAAACCAATAGGGAATACCTCGAACAACTGGAAAGTAACCTCCTTTATAAAACCTATGGCATCCGAGTCATCGGTAAGCAACATGCGCAAACAGGGGAAATAGACAAATCCGACTTGAAATTCCTTGGCCTGATAGACTATCACCCCAAATACGACGAGGACTATTTAAAAACCCTGCGAAAAAAAGCACAAAACTGGCTTGCTAACATAGGAGACCCAGATCAATGGCTAAGGGATACAAGGGGAGGTTATGACGCATAAATCTGTTTTACTAGATACGAGTTTTTTTCTGCGCTTTCTGAATGAAGATGACCCTCTGTTTAAAAATGCAGAGGGCTATTATCGTTATTTCCTTGAGAATGGTCACCCTTTAATCATTTCCACCATTTCAGTGGCAGAATATTGTGTTCGAGGTAAGATTGATGAGCTACCATTGAAAACCTTGCAGATCCTACCCTTCAATTTTAACCATGCAGTCAAAGCCGGTACATTGGCAAAGATTGTTTTCGATAATAAAGGCAAGCTACAACTCCAGAATCGAAATATCATTCCCAACGATACCAAATTATTCGCGCAGGCTGAAGTGGAAACTGAAATCGACTTTTATCTTTCGTCAGACGCGGAAAGCAAAAAAATATTCGATCTTCCGGCTAGAGAATCTGGTATAAGATTTAAGTTCTTAAACTTAGCTACGCCTCACTCTGAAGCATTCGGTGTTCTGGATTTTTAACCCTCCTTACAAATCTAAACATAGTCCGACCTTGGTCTACCAGGACATCAGAATTCTTAAGTTTTAGTTTTCACCTCACGATCAGCAATTTCGTCAATTACCGCCCGTATGTACATTGTGGTATTTCTAAAAGGATATCCATCCTCAGCTAAATCTATTTTATCCAAAAAAGCACGCAACTCTATATTGGATGTTTTCTCAGCCTTCTTTAATGAAGAGACATAGTTCGAGGGTAATTCTTTTCCAGAAACAATATCTTCATGCTCGCGAAAAATCATTTTTTTGATCCTATAATACTTGCTGTACCCCTTGTTGAATCATACGATCCAACACCGTGGGAATACCCAGCATCCATTCTCCTCCGCCTGGCTTGGGTATCATCACCTTCCGTAACGCTTGGGGACGATAGGTGCCCGATAGTAGTTCGGCCTTGATCCTCGACCAATGAATCTTCAGGTAGTCTTTTAGTTCTTCGACTTCCATCCCATCCACGCCCGATGACCCACAATTCCCTACTACTTGCCTGTACGCCGTTCGCATGTTCTCTTCGCTTACAATCGCCTCCATCAAGCTCTTTTCTTCCATGGTTGCTCCCTCCTTTATGGGTGCAATGTTATCCGCTCCACCAAGATCTACTTTCCCTTCCGGGGACGCCCGATCTGTAGTGGATGCCACCCTCTGTGATGACTTTTCTGCTTCATGACCTTGCATCATAAATAAGTTTTACATCCTTGTATAATTGGTTCGGCCCTTCAGTTCTTCACGAACCTACTATGGCTTCTGCTGACTCCTGGATACTGTCCCTTACAGAGATACCGCGCGTCTCCTCAGCTGACAGTTCCAGGTCTCCCCGGGTAATGCGCTCTGCTTCCACGCTTATATCCAACGCATCTACCTAATGCCGCTCCGGATAAGTATTGGACTTTAGAGATAGTGGACTCCTCATCCCAGCATCAAGCCTCTTATGCGTTTTCTGTTCGTTGGATCAGCGCTTTGTCTTCGGCTTCCTTCAGATCCGGCCTCGCGACCGACACC
>CAJCIQ010000023.1 GCA_903970475.1 Beijerinckiaceae bacterium | reverse complement strand
TTGGGATTATCCATGATCCTGGGCGGTTGCGGGGCCACGCTGGAAGAATTGACCGGGCTCTATAGCAGCTTTGCCCATGAGGGTGTCTATAAGCCTATGTCGTTCACCTCGGCCGTCCCAGCGGGCGCCACCGGCAATAACGCGGCACCTGCCGTCACCACAGGCGCCGCAACGTCAGGCACAGCCATGGACAAGGAGGCCGCCCCCTACCGGGTCATGAGTCCGGCGGCGGCTTTTATGATCAATGACATTCTTTCCAGGATCAATCGCCCCGACTTTCCCCTGAACTGGCAAAGCACTGCTCATTTGCCTAAAATTGCCTGGAAAACGGGCACCTCCTATGGAAGGAGGGATGCCTGGAGCATAGGCTATAATCAACGTTATACGGTAGGGGTTTGGGTGGGTAATTTTTCGGGTAAAGGTGTGCCTTCTTTAAGTGGAGCCAGCGTGGCTACCCCTCTGTTGTTCCAGGTTTTCAATACCATCGATTATGATAACGGACAGGAATGGTTTTCCCAACCCAAAGACTGCAATACCCGAATTGTTTGCAGTGAAACCGGGCTACCCCCTTCTGAGGCCTGCACCAATCTGGTCAGCGACTATTTCATACCCTTGATATCTCCTTCAACCGTTTGCCAAAACCGCCAAACGATTGCCATTTCTGCGGACGGTAAAATATCCTACTGCCGTTATTGCAAACCCCAGACAGGCTACAAGGAAAAGGTATATCGCATCCTTTCTCCAGCCATGCAATCCTACTATGACGCTAACCACATTACCTATGAAAAAATACCTCCCCATAATCCAGCTTGCGAAATCGTCTTTAAGGATGGAGCCCCTTCCATTACCTCTCCAATGCAAGGCGCCGAATATTACATCAACCGCCGTAAGCCGGAGCCCCTTCAGCTCACTTGCAGGACAGCCGCAGACGTAGGCAAAGTTTACTGGTATATCAATAACCATTTCCTGAAAGCCTCCGAGGCCCATACCTCCCAATTTTTTATCCCCGATGAGGGGCCCATAAAAATCTCCTGTACGGATGATAAAGGCCGGAACAGGGATATCTGGATAAGGGTCAAGTGGGTAGATCTCTAGGGCTACAGGTACCCTCCGTACAGGCAGAAGTGGCCCCGTGGAGGCAGTTGTCCATGTAAATGAGGTGTCAATATGGCCGTGCGCGCGGCTTGGCAACAATTTTGAGCCTATTTTTGCTTATCGAAACAGTTCCATTATGACAGATAAGGAATTCCAAAAGCAAAACAATGACAACGCCTCAGACGCTGCTCAAAACAGTCAGGTAGACATTAATGTCGACGACAATGTGGCAGGAACTTCTCATTTGCAAGAGGAAGTGGGTGACGAATCAGAAATCGAAAAACTGAAAGAAGAGCTACAGGATCAAAAGGATAAATACTTACGTCTGTATGCTGAGTTTGACAACTTCAAACGCAGGACTGCCGCAGAACGCAAGGATATTGTAGCTACCGCCGGCAGAGAAGTCATCCAGTCTTTATTGGACGTACTCGACGATAGCGACCGCGCCGAGAAGCAACTGAACGCCGCCACAGACATGGCTCAGGTTAAAGAGGGCATACTCCTGGTCTTCAATAAATTGCGTAATGCATTACAAAACAAGGGCTTAAAGGCTATGGAAAGCATCCATACCTTGTTTGACGTGGAAAAGCACGATGCCATTACGGAAATCCCCTCTCCTACGAAAGACTTACAGGGTAAGGTGCTGGATGAAGTGCAAAAAGGATATTATTTAGGAGACAAAATCATCCGTCACGCAAAAGTGGTTGTGGGGAAATAAGTTATGAGCAGCAAAAGAGACTATTACGAAATCCTGGGCGTCGCTAAAGGATGTTCCGCGGATGAATTGAAAAAAGCTTACCGCAAGGTAGCTATGCAATTCCACCCAGACCGGAACCCGGGCAACAAAGAGGCCGAGGATCATTTTAAAGAAGCCGCAGAAGCGTATGAAGTACTGAGCGACGCCGATCGCCGGGCTCAATACGATCGTTATGGTCATGCCGCCGTGGGCGGAAATGGCAGAGGTCCCCAGGGCTTCGGCTCCAACATGAGCATGGACGATATCTTCAGCCAATTTGGGGATATTTTTGGAGACGATCTGTTTGGATCCTTCTTCGGTGGCTCCAGGGGCGCACGCGGCGGAGCTGGCGGCAGGGCCAGGGGTGTCAGGGGAAGTAACCTCCGAATCAAAATAAAACTCAGCTACGAGGAAATCGCTAATGGTGTTTCCAAAACCATTAAAGTAAAAAAATATGTTCCTTGCTCCACCTGTTCCGGATCCGGAGCCAAGGACAAGAACAGTATGCAAACTTGTCCCACCTGCGGTGGTCAAGGCCAGGTCCGAAAGGTAACCAATACCTTCCTGGGTCAAATGCAAACAGTGTCTACCTGTCCTACCTGTAATGGGGAAGGAAGTACCATCACGACCAAGTGTACCTCCTGTAAAGGAGAAGGAAGGGTATACGGTGAAGAAACGGTAACCATAGATATTCCAGCCGGTGTACAGGAGGGTATGCAACTCAGCCTGAGCGGAAAAGGTAATGCCGGAGAAAGAGGCGGTATGCCCGGAGACCTGATCATACTGGTGGAGGAAGAAGCCCATCCTTCCCTACACAGGGACGGCCTCAACGTGGCTTACGACCTGCATATCACTTTCCCGGATGCGGTATTCGGCACGACAGTGGAAGTACCAACCATTGACGGGAGGGCAAAAATCAAAATTCCAGTAGGCACCCATAGTGGAAAAATCTTCCGTTTGAAGGGTAAAGGGTTTCCAGCCATTAACTCCTATGAAAGAGGAGATCAGTTGGTGCATGTCAATGTGTGGACCCCACAGAATATATCCACCGAAGAAAAAAGCATGCTGGAGAAGATGGCAGAATCGCCCAATTTCCAGCCCAAACCGGAAAAGTCAGACAAATCCTTCTTTGATAAGGTCAGAGAAATGTTCAGCTAGCGTTGGACATGGTAACTACTCCTGAAATTTAGATACCATATCCAACAGCGCTGATAACGGCCCTACGGGCACCGGCCCAGGGGGCCGGTCCTTCCCATCGGTAATAAAATCTTTAAGAAAAGGAGGCGGCACTGGTGTCGCCTCCTGTCAGTATATTTGCAACCCTTGATCATTAGTAAAGTAGCATATGTATAGAACACATACCTGCGGAGAATTAAGACAATCAGACGTTGGCAAAAAGGTCACCCTGGCCGGATGGGTGCAGACAACGCGGGAGTTTGGACCCATTACGTTCTTGGATCTCCGGGACCGGTATGGTATCACCCAGTTGAATTTTGGAGGAGCTATCAACGCCCGCTTGAAAGATGAGCACCTGGGCAGGGAGTTTGTATTACAGGCCCAGGGTACAGTGATCGAGCGCAGCAATAAAAATCCAGGTTTGTCCACCGGGGAAATCGAAATCAGCATAGAAGACTTTAAGGTGCTCAATAAATCAGCTGTCCCCCCCTTCACCATCCAGGATGACACCGATGGTGGAGATGACCTGAGGATGAAGTACCGTTACCTGGACCTGCGCAGGAATGCGGTGCGTAAGAACCTGGAATTAAGGTATGCCGTTGGTCGCGCAGCCCGTAATTACCTGCATGGGCAGGGTTTCATGGACATAGAAACGCCCTTCCTGATCAAATCTACTCCAGAAGGGGCCAGGGACTTTGTGGTTCCTTCCCGCATGAATCCAGGAGAATTTTACGCATTGCCCCAGTCTCCTCAGACCTTTAAGCAACTGCTCATGGTCAGTGGGTATGACCGCTATTACCAGATCGTAAAGTGCTTCCGGGATGAAGACCTCAGGGCCGACCGTCAGCCTGAGTTTACCCAGATAGATTGTGAAATGGCCTTCGTCGAACAGGAGGACATCCTCCATATGTTCGAAGGAATGATCAAACATATATTCCGGGAAGTAAAAGGTATAGAGATCACCGAAAAGGTGGAACGTACGACTTTTGACCAGGCTATGTGGCATTATGGGAACGATAAGCCAGACATACGCTTTGCGCTGCCCATTGCCAACCTGAAAACACCAGCCTCTGTGTATCCGATCCAAAGGGCAAAAGCCCTCAAAGACGATACATCCGGCATCCTTAACGCATTCCAAACCGGTACCGGATTCCCCGTGTTTGATGACGCAGAAACGGTAGTGGCTATAGCAGCTCCGGGCCTTTCTGAATATACGCGTAAACAATTGGATGAATTGACCGAATGGGTAAAGCGTCCCCAGATTGGAATGAAGGGACTGGCCTACATTAAATGCAATGCAGATGGAACCTACAAGAGTTCCTTCGATAAATTCTTCCCGGAAACCGAACTGAAAAAACTGGCCGAATACGCTGGCGCCAAACCTGGTGACCTGGTATTAGTGCTGGCCGGACCAGAGGAAAGGACCCGTAAGGCCATGAGTGAATTGAGGCTGGAAGTGGGCAACCGTCAGGGCTTACGCAAAAAGGACGAGTTTAAACTGCTATGGGTGCTGGATTTCCCGCTGTTTGAATACAGCGAAGAGGACAACCGTTGGGTCGCCAGGCATCATCCATTCACGGCGCCTAAACCTGAGCAGATTTCCGTCATGATCGACAACGATCCTACCATTCCGGATCCCACCGCCTACCTACAGCATCCCTATGCTTCCGTAAAGGCCAATGCCTATGACATGGTGTTGAACGGAAATGAAATAGGAGGAGGGTCTATCCGTATCTTCCAAAGGGAGCTGCAAGAAAAAATGTTTGCAGCGCTGGGCATGAGTCCGGAAGAGGCCTTACACAAATTCGGCTTCCTGCTGGGCGCCTTCGAATATGGAGCGCCCCCACACGGAGGAATAGCCTTTGGTTTCGATCGTCTTTGCTCCATTATGGGCGGCTCCGAAAGCATACGCGACTTCATCGCCTTCCCCAAAAACAACAGTGGCAGGGATGTCATGATTGACGCCCCCGGTACCATCGACCTGAAACAGCTGGATGAATTACAGATCGCCACCAAAGCCCCTGTGAAATGAGCCACTCCTATAGAATCATTTATCGCATATTGGGTATACTCACGTCCCTTCTTGCCTATTTATTCCTGGCAGTGATGGCTTCATTATTCTTTTCGGCAGGCTTCAACCCCGAAATATTAATGCCCTTGTTTATATCCATTTGCCTGGTGATCTACTCCTCCTTAAGCCGGTTGTTTTTCACCATGGTTATCGTTCAGGGGAAGCCTTTACGCCTCAGGCTAAGGGATTGGATCAAAGCCAACGCTATCGTATCCATTATTGCTGTTGGTTTCTCCTTTCTCAATATCCTGGTCGTGCTCATTAGCAGGGACCTGCAAAATCAGCTATTGACTCAGCTAAGAACGATGGCCAAAACCATGGCTGCCAACAATAAAGAATACGAAGGCGCTTACAACAATTTTACCAATACAACGATTATCGAGCTGGGACTATTTTTCGTTTTTATTTTCGGTATTATTCTGACCCATTGCATATGGACATTGTTTTAGTTAAACGCCACAGAGCCTATTTTCAAGAGTCGTGAAACGAGTAGTCTTCCTTTCGGTCTGGGTGATGTTCCGCGTGTTTTCAGCGAGGGCCCAGACCGCAATGCAGGCTCCCGCCACCGGCCCTGGACCTGCACCGGCCCCCGCTCCGGTGGTCCATGCAGACTTCGCTGCTAAAGCACATAGGGAAGCGTTTTTCCAAAACTTCCTTAAGAACTATATCCAAAGAGACCTGACCCAACCCCTTACCGATTCCACGGAGGACGACTGGTCAGATCCCTTTTGGGGCCTGGAACTACTACAGTACAAGACCCCTTATATACAGGACAGGATTTCCAGGGTATGGGATCATATCGATGAACGCAGTCCCGATTTTCAGGAGGCCTTTGGAGAGCTTATCTATACCAATTACCCAAAAATTTACAGGGCACAGGTTGCTCAATGGTTGGTTCGTACCCCCCATGAACGCATTTTCGCATTGTTGAGTGAATACCTGTTGGCAGATCCCACGGACTCCAGTGCCAGGGTCCTTATACGCCGGTCACTGACGAGCCGGCTGGATACCTCCCAGGATATTACCCTGGAACTGCTGCGCAAAAGGCTTAACCATGAAGGCATGCCCACCATTACCCCTCCCCTGGACCAATTGTTTTCCGTAAATTTTCTTCCTGGGCAAACAGTGGTCTTCAGTCTGCAAAGGTCCAACCGGGACTATCCCGGACTGGTCATTATCCGGCGCCCAGACGGGACTTTTGTAAAAAACCCCGACAGCTCTTATTTTGCCGCCCCCGAGCTAGGCAGGTCTATTACCAACCTGCCCTACTACCTGCATAACGGCAACACACCCCAAGGCATTTATGTGATGGCTGGCTTTGGCGTATCCCAGTCCCGGTTTCTGGGTCCTACCTTGAATATTCAGATGAGGATGCCCTTTGAAACAGACCCAGGCTCTTTTTTGAAATTGGATGAACTGACCGATACCACCTGGCGTATAGACCAGTATCGGTCGTTGCTACCCCAAGCCTGGAGCCAGGATTTCAACCTGTACGGTAGTTTCTATGCAGGTATCGTAGGCAGAAGGGCTATCATAGCCCATGGCACCACCATAGATCCCTCTTATTACAAAGGGCGCATTTGGTATCCACAAACACCTTCCCTGGGTTGTCTCTGTGCTTATGAAAGCTGGGATGAAAATGGAATGCGGGTCAGCAGTGACCAGCAAAAGATAGTGGATGCCCTCAAGTCTACCGGAGGCGCCCAAGGTTATGTGGTAGTTCTGGAGCTAGATGATAAGGCAGCTCCGGTTACGCTATCCGATGTTTCCTTGTTGATGCATACTACCGAAACTGCTCCGCGCACGGCCGTCCGTAAGACTACTCACTCACCCACCCGTCGCATTGCCAGGCGCTAGTTCGTTGGGCGTTTCCTCCCAATAGTTACCATGCGTATTGTCGTATCTTTGCAAGCTCATGTCGCAGACTCCTTTAGCAGAAAGAATGAGGCCAACCAGGTTGGATGATTTGATAGGACAGGATCACCTGGCCGGCAAGGGATCTATATTGAGAACAGCCATCGAGCATGGTAAGATTCCCTCTATTATTCTCTGGGGCCCTCCGGGAGTTGGGAAGACCACCATTGCCGGCATCATTGCCCATACCCTTCAGGTACCCTTTTATACCCTCAGCGCCATCAGCAGCGGGGTTAAAGAAGTGAGGGCTGTCATAGACGAAGCAAAAGATCAGACTGGATCCATCCTTTTTATAGACGAAATACACCGGTTCAATAAAGGTCAGCAAGATGCTTTATTAGGCGCCGTTGAAAAGGGCATCATTACCTTGATCGGCGCCACCACGGAGAACCCTTCTTTTGAAGTCAACAGCGCGCTGCTTAGTCGTGCTCAGGTCTATGTACTCAAACCCTTGAGTCAGGAAGACCTGGTCAAACTCATGCACAAAGCCCTGGCCGAGGACGCGCAGCTCAAAGAGGCCAACCTGGTGTTGACCGAAACGGAAGCGTTAGTCAACCTGTCCGGTGGAGACGCGAGGAAGTTGCTCAACTTGCTGGAGCTCGTCAGCCAGTCCAGACCAGCCGACCAGGAGACTTTGCCCGATCTTGCTGATCAAGAGACCTTGCCCGACCCTGCCGGTCAGGAGCCCTTCCGGGTAACGGATGAATTCGTGATGAAAGTGGCTCAGCAGAAGGTAGCCTTGTATGATAAGTCCGGCGAACAGCACTACGATATTATATCCGCCTTCATCAAATCCATGCGGGGTAGTGATCCCAATGGGGCCGTTTACTGGCTGGCCAGAATGATAGCGGGCGGAGAAGATGTAAAATTCATAGCCAGAAGAATGGTGATATTGGCGAGCGAAGATATAGGCAATGCCAATCCCACTGCACTGGTACTAGCCAACGCTACTTTCGAAGCCGTCAATAAGATCGGATATCCCGAAGCGCAAATCCTATTGTCTCAATGTGCGACATATCTGGCTTCCTCTCCCAAAAGCAACGCCAGTTATATGGCCATTAACCAGGCCGTGAGTGCCGTAAGTAAGTATGGGGATTTACCCGTCCCCCTGCATATACGCAACGCCCCTACCCGTCTGATGAAAAACATGGACTATGGCAAAGGCTATAAGTATTCCCACGATTACGAGCAGAACTTTGCGCCCCAGGAGTATCTTCCCGACGCCCTGGCGGGCACTAAATTTTATGACCCAGGCCACAATGCCCGCGAAGAAGAACTTCGGAAATACCTGAGGCAACTCTGGAAAGAAAAATATCGCTATTAGCCATGTACCATTGGACATTGAAACGATTTGAAGAATTGAGCGCTCAGGAGCTCTATGCCTTACTTAGACTAAGATCGGAAGTCTTTGTAGTAGAGCAGAACTGCGTATTCCTGGATATGGATGGGAAAGATCCCTATTGTTACCACCTCATGATCTGGGCAGGCACAGCCCTGGCCGCCTACGCCCGCATCGTCCCTGCCGGGATTAGCTATGAAGAGCCTTCTATAGGAAGGGTCGTCAGCTCCCCCGATTTCAGGGGGAAAAGGGCGGGAAGAACCCTTATGGAGCAGGCCATTGAACAAGTCCACCATTTGTATGGTCCAGGCCCCATCCGTATCGGGGCTCAGCAATACCTGGAGGAGTTTTACAGCTCATTCGGCTTCATTCAGGAAGGGGAAATGTACTTGGAAGATGGTATTCCCCATATCATAATGGTTAAAAAATAGGTATGATACCCGCTAAAATGCAAATCGTTAACGAAAAAAACTTCATATAATGTAACATTGTCACATTTCTTTATTAATATTGATCTGTAAATCCAATACTGAAAACCTAATATTCCGTCCTTTATGAAAAAGAGTACCCCTCTTTTTAGCTGGAGATACCCGGCTTTCACCCTTTTGCTTCTGGGGCTACTAGTGTCATCCGGTTCTCATGCACAATTAGCTATTTCTTTTAAGGACATGGAAGCTGATCTCGGTTTGGAGATCGGGCCTTCCTTCTTTTTAGGAGACCTGGGTGGAAATCCTGGTAACGGAACAAGGTTTGTCAAAGACTTGAATCTTCCCACTACCCGATATTTCCTGGGTGTATCTGGCGCCATCTATCCCGCTTCCTGGTTGGGCCTTCGCGCCAACATGAATTACGGAAGACTTTACGGTAATGACAAAGACGAAACCGGTACCGGCTTCGAGGCACAGACCCGCAGGAGCAGAAACCTGGACTTCCGCACAGGGATCTGGGAATGGATGGGATTAGTGGAACTTTACCCTACAGATTTCATTACCATGGCGGTGGATTACCAGCCCCGTTTACGACCTTATGCCGTTGCCGGGATAAGCCTGTTTCATTTTAACCCCCAAGGTTCTTATACCAACCCTACTACTGGACAAACCACCTGGGTTGACCTTCGCCCCCTGCATACAGAAGGAGAAGGCTGGGGACCTGGATATCCTCCTGAATACAAATTGTGGCAGAGCGCTTTCCCTATAGGCGTGGGTGCACGCTACGACGTCACCGACAACTTTACCGTCGCCGGGGAATTACTAGAACGGATTACCCATACAGACTATATCGATGACGTGAGTACCAACTTTGTAAACCCGGCTTTGTTTTATCAGCACATGCCAGCCGCCCAGGCCGCCCTGGCTGCTGCCATGTCTAATAAAAGCGGTTTGCCTTACACGGCGTTCTCCACCCGTGGAGATCCTACCCACGACGATAACTACTTTACGTTCACCATCCGGTTACTGTTCCGTTTCGGTAACTCCGACAGTTGGTTCGGCAAGGCATCCAATGCCGTTCGTTGCCCGACCAGGTGGTAAGGATCAACGGCCAAAAAAAACGGCCCTTGAGGGCCGCCTATAAATTGATTTAACTTGTTTTAGCCATATATCCAAGCATAGTACAAGGGGAGGTTTCTACTTCCCCTTCCTTTTTGTGCCCTCCTGATTACTCAAGACCAACTCTTCCTTTAAAAAGGGAGCCGTAAAGCTCTCTTTATTTTTCGCCAGCTCTTCCGGTGTTCCTTCAAACAAAATCCTGCCCCCTCCACTTCCCCCTTCCGGGCCCAGGTCTATGATATGATCGGCCACTTTGATCACATCCAGGTTATGCTCTATGACCAATACGGTATTGCCTCTATCGACCAGTTTATCCAAGACATCGAGAAGGTGGCGTATGTCCTCGAAATGAAGACCAGTAGTGGGCTCATCCAGGATGTAAAATGTTTTTCCCGTATCCCTTTTGGACAACTCCGTAGCGAGCTTCACCCGTTGAGCCTCTCCCCCGCTTAAAGTTACCGCTGATTGACCCAGGGTAATATAGCCCAACCCTACCTCTTGAAGGACTTTGATCTTTCTGTAGAGGTAAGGGACGTTCGTGAAAAACTCAACGGCATCATCCACCGTCATATCCAGGACATCGCTGATGGATTTTCCCTTATATCGGATTTCCAGGGTTTCCCTGTTATAGCGTTTTCCATTGCATTTTTCACAGGGCACATATACATCAGGTAAGAAATTCATCTCAATGGTCCTCATACCCCCGCCTTCGCATACATCACAACGTCCCCCTTTGACGTTGAAGGAAAATCTGCCGGCGTTATACCCCCTGATCTTGGCTTCCGGAATAGAGGCAAACAATTGACGGATCTCTGTAAAAAAACCGCAATAAGTAGCTGGATTACTCCGGGGCGTCCGACCTATGGGACTTTGGTCTATTTCTATGACCTTATCGATATTTTCCAGCCCCTTGATACTCTTGTAAGGCAAGGGCTGTCCCTTAGAGCCGTAACAATACGCACTTAAGAGGGGATATAAGGTCTCGTTGATCAGGGTGCTTTTCCCACTGCCACTAACACCCGTGACACAAATAAAGGCGCCCAATGGAAACCTGGCATTGACCTGTTGAAGGTTGTTGCCGGTGGCCCCTTTCAGCTCCAGAAATTTACCATTCCCTTTCCGCCGGGTGGCGGGTATTTCAATAGCCCTATGTCCATTGAGGTAACTGGAAGTCAGCGTATCCAGGGCAAGCAGGGACTGGGGCGTCCCCTGAGCAACGATCTTACCCCCATGGAAACCGGCTTTTGGTCCCACATCGATCAGGTAATCTGCCGCCATCATAATGTCCTTATCGTGTTCCACTACCAATACGCTGTTGCCGATGTCCCTGAGATTCCTCAAAGCATCAATGAGGCGGTGGTTGTCTCTTTGGTGTAAGCCTATGGAAGGCTCGTCCAGAATATAGGTGATCCCCTGCAATTGGGAACCTATCTGGGTAGCCAAACGGATGCGTTGTGATTCTCCACCGCTTAAGGTTCGGGTCGCCCTGTTCAGGGTAAGATAGGTAAGTCCTACATCGAGCAAGAATTGCAGGCGTTCCCTGATTTCCTTCAGGATGTCTTTGGCAATCGTGTTTTGTTTGGTGCTAAGTCGCTTTTCGATGTTGGAGAACCAAGCACTCAGGGTATCCAGGTTCCAGGAACTCAGCACGGAAATATCTTCTCCATCAACCTTAAACCACAGGCTTTCCTTTTTCAACCTGGCCCCATTGCAGGAATCACAGGTTTTAAGCTGCATGAATTTTTCCGCCCATTCCCTGACCCCATCGCTCATGCCACCGGAAAACCAGCGCTTTACCATGTTTACTATCCCTTCGTATTCTTCTGAATAAGCCTCGGCGGTCTCGACTTCTTCAAAGCCAACATCTACCGTACCTTCTCCTGCTTCATTTCCGAACAGGATTACATTGAGGGCTTTGGGGGCTATATCTTTTATGGGTGTCGAAGGATTAACCTTGTATTTCTTAAGGATCTGTTCTACTTGCTTGTACACATAAGCTGCCCTTTCTCCACCCAGGGGGGCGATCCCCCCATCTTTGATGGTAGCCGACTGGTCCGGAATGATGGCTTCCATATCCACTTGGTAAATGGTACCTAACCCCTTACAGACAGGACAAGCCCCATAGGGAGAGTTAAAACTGAATGAATTGGGAGAGGGCTCTTCATAGGAAATGCCCGTATCCTCACACATCAATTGTTTGGAATACTGAAGAACTTTACCGCTATCGTTCACCAGCAAAAACATCAGGTCTTTACCCGATTGCAACGTCTTTTGGACACTCTGGCTGAGGCGCACCTTCATATCATCGGTCACCGCCAACCGATCTACTACCACTTCAATATCGTGGATCTTATAGCGATCCACCTGCATTTTGGGCACCAGGTCCAACACCTCCCCATCTACCCTTACTTTGAGGTAGCCCTTCTTACGTATGTCCTCAAACAATTCCCGGTAATGCCCCTTACGTCCCCTGACCAAAGGAGACAGGAGTGTTATTTTTTTACCCTTATACTTTTGGAAAATATTGGTGACGATTTCCTCCTCACTGAATTTCACCATCTTCTTCCCCGTATTGTAGCTATAGGCTTCCCCAACACGGGCATACAACAGCCGAAGAAAATCATACACCTCGGTAATGGTCCCCACCGTTGAGCGGGGATTCTTATTAGTCGTCTTTTGTTCGATGGATATTACAGGAGACAGGCCCAGGATTTTATCCACATCCGGCCTTTCCATCTCCCCAATGAACTGGCGGGCATATGCCCCGAAGGTCTCCATATACCGGCGTTGCCCTTCGGCATAGATGGTATCAAAGGCCAGGGAAGATTTCCCACTTCCGCTGATACCCGTAATGACCACCAACTCATTTTTGGGAATACGTATATCGATATTGCGCAGGTTATGCACCCTGGCTCCATAAACTTCTATGAATTCCTGAGTCGTTTCGGCAGGATCCGCAACATGTTCCACCCTCACAGCCTTAGCCACTCCATTAGTCCCCTTCGCCACGGGAGCCTTCTCCGTAACGACGTCTTTTTTTGCTTTAGCCATAGTACGCAAAGGTACTTAAGCCTCCTTCAACCAGGCGGATAAATATTCGCTAATCTTGATGGATTCTGTCAGAAAACCGTCATGTCCGTAGATGGATTCTATACCTATTAATTGGGCCTTGGGAATGTGCTGAGCCAGGAATTTCTGTTCTACGAAGGGACAAAGCAGATCCGAATTAATCCCAATCACCAGGGTTCGCTGGGAAATGGACCTTAATACCGCCTCCAGGTCTCCTCCCCTTCCCCTGGCTATATGGTGGGAATCCATGCTTCTGGTTAACAGCCAGTAATTTCTGGCGTGGAAGCGCCTGACCAGCTTAGTACCCTGGTGCTTTATGTAGGATTCTGCCCGGAACCCCTTAAGCACATCGGCAGGCCCCGTTTGTGCCGCTACAAATTGGCTGTAGGTCCGGTAAGTCAGCATGCCAATAGCCCTGGCAGCCTTCAGCCCAGCGGCCCCGGCTTCAGGGTGGTCTGTATTCCAGGTTGGATCAGCTTCTATAGACAGCCGTTGGGCCGTATGAATGGCAATACCCCAGGCACTTTCTGAGGCAGAGGTCCCAATCAGGAACAGCTCCTTTATAGCCTCCGGCTCCATCAATGCCCATTCCATCACCTGATAGCCACCCATAGAGCCTCCCATCAGCAACCGAATCTCTTTGATCCCCAGGTGTTCCCGGAGTAATTGGTGGGCCCTGACCATATCCCGTATGGTCACCAGCGTGGGTTCTCCCTGACCAAAGAGGGCTGCTTCTGTACCATAACAGGATCCCAGAATATTGGCACAAACCACAAAATATTTTTGGGTATCAATGGTCTTACCTGGACCTACCAAACCAGTCCACCAGTCAACAGCATCGCTGTTTGCAGTCAATGCGTGGCAAACCCAAACTACGTTTCCACCGTCCGCATCCAGCTTACCATAGGTATGATACCCAATGGTCAATTCTGATAAAACAGTTCCTCCATCCAGTGCGAACGGGCGTTTGTAATGATAATATTGCAATAAGGCCGACATCTCCGTGTAAATTCCTGCAAAGTAAAAACGATTCGCCGTTAACTTTGTAAAAATATTCTCTTGTATGCTGATTGAACTGAAAAGAGTAGACGACGATTTTTCTTTTGAGGCAAAAGACGCTTTCGGTCATACTGTTCGTATGGATGCGGGTCCTGATTCAGGGGGCCATAACGCAGGGGTAAGGCCCATGCAGATGCTCCTGATGGGCATTGGTGGGTGTAGTGGCATAGACATCGTAAGTATTCTACGCAAACAAAAACAAACTATAGATGACTTTAGCATTGAAATTGACGGCAACCGGGAACCGGGGAAAGAACCCTCTCTCTGGGAAAATGTTAGCCTCATCTTCAAGCTCAAAGGGGATATCGACCCTGGAAAGGCCCAAAGGGCCGTAGCGTTATCCATGGAAAAATACTGCTCCGTTGCGGCTACCCTTCGTGGTTCCGGCACCCATTTTACCTGGACGGTTATTGTGAATTAAAGAAAAATCTCAAAAATTTATGCAACCCATTACTAAAGCCATTCGTACCAGGATCGACCATACCAACGAAATGGAGCACTCTTCCCCCCTCTTTTTGACGTCCAGCTTCTGCTTTGACAACGCGGAAGACATGAGGGCAGCCTTCGCAGACGAAACCGACGTTTACATATACAGCAGGTTCAGCAATCCTAACGTACAGGAGTTTACCGACAGGGTATGCGCCCTGGAAGGAGCCGAAGCGGGTTTTGCTACGGCAAGCGGCATGAGTGCCATCTTTGCTACTTTCATGTCCCTGCTGAAGGCTGGGGATCATTTGGTATCCTGTAGTTCCATTTTTGGCTCTACCCATACCATGATCTCCAAATACCTGGGCCGTTGGGCCATTGAATATTCCTATGCCGATGTGTTAAAACCGGAAACCTGGGAATCCCTCATCAAGCCCAATACCAAACTATTGTATCTGGAAACACCTACCAACCCTGGGCTGGATATGGTAGACCTGGAATGGGTCTGCCAAATGGCGCACAAACACAACGTACTGGTTGTAGTTGACAACTGCTTTGCCACGCCAATAGCCCAAAGACCCATCGATTATGGCGTGGACTTGGTGATTCATTCGGCTACCAAATGGATGGACGGACAAGGACGGGTTTTGGGTGGTGTTGTAGTAGGGAATAAGCAACTCATACACGACATTTACCTCTTCTGCCGTACCTCTGGGCCCTCTCTTTCTCCCTTCAACGCATGGGTACTGTCCAGGAGCCTGGAAACACTGCAAGTACGCATGGACCGTCATGCCTCCAGCGCCCTGTCCATTGCCCAGACCCTGGATAACCATCCTGGACTGAGTTGGGTTAAATATCCCTTCTTACCTTCCCACCCCCAATACGCTATTGCGAAAAAGCAAATGACCAATGGGGGTGGCGTATTTTGTTTTGAGCTCAAAGGCGGATTGGAAAGCGGACGGAAGTTCCTGGATGCCCTGGAACTTTTATCCCTGACAGCCAACCTGGGGGATAGTCGTAGTATTGCCTCTCATCCGGCTTCCACTACCCACGCCAAACTCTCAGAGGCAGAAAGGCTGGCTACCGGTATCACCCCAGGATTGATCCGGATCTCAGTAGGGCTGGAGGATCCACAGGATATTTTAAACGATATTAAGCAGGCCCTGGAAAAGTCATAAGCGCCTCAGACGGTGTTGCGCAACCGTTTGTCAAAGCGGCTAAAAAATTTTTTTGGCGTTTTCATGGAGACGCTTATAACTTTGCACCAGTTCTTTTTTACATCTCTTATCAAGAAAGGCTGAGGGAAATGGCCCTTTGAAGCCTTGACAACCTGCTGTCCTACCTAAAAGGTAGGGTAAGTAAGGTGCCAACTCCATCCCGGAGGAAATTCGGGACAGATAAGTCAGTGGCAATTGATTTTACAACATAGGGTTATACCCTTAGCTTATAATCGAACAGCTCATCTGACTACGGATGAGCTGTTTTTTTTGCCCCTACCCTAAGGAAAATTTCGGGTAGGGGCAAAAAAAAGCACTGGCGTCGTGACAATGGGACAGAGCCCCTTTGTAATCCCAGGGGCTGACGTGCGAGGGAAAGCCTGGAGGTCCTATAGCCTGACTTGATAAGTGGTGTCGCTAAACCACCTGTATTTCAAACCAAAAAAATGTGTAACAACATGAAAGCGACAACCAAATTATTGCAAAGCATTCCCGTAGACGAGCTCACCGGAGCCATTGCTGTACCCATTTATCAAACCTCCACCTTTGTGCAGGAAGCACCGGGTGTGAACAAAGGTTTCGATTATTCCAGGACGAACAACCCCACCAGGCAGGCATTGGAAAAGATTGTAGCTGAGCTGGAAGAAGGAAAAGCGGGCATTGCCTTTTCCAGTGGTTTGGCGGCCATAGATGCCGTGTTGAAACTCCTGGAAAGCGGTGATGAGATCGTAGCCTGCGATGATATTTATGGAGGCGCTTTTCGCCTTTTCGAAAAAGTATACAAAAAATTCGGCATATCCGTTAAGTATGTGGACACCACAGACTTAACTCAACTATTCAATGCCCTTACGCCTAATACGAAGTTGATTTGGCTGGAAACCCCTACCAATCCAACCCTGAAGATCTCTGACATCCGTGCCATAGCCAACCTGGCTAAACAGCAAAACGTGTATCTTTGCGTGGATAATACTTTCGCATCGCCGGCGGGACAATTGCCTCTTTCGCTGGGTGCTGATATCGTAGTCCACAGTGCTACAAAATATATCGGAGGCCATAGCGATGTCATTGCCGGTGTGGTCGTAACCCGAGAAAAAGAACTAGGGGAGCAGATCAAGTTTTACCAAAATGCGTGTGGGGCCATCCTTTCCCCCTTTGACAGCTTCCTGTTGATCAGGGGAATCGAAACACTTCACCTCCGTGTCCAGGCTCAAAGCCGCAGCGCCCTTGCCATAGCCGAGCATCTCAGTCAGCATCCCGAGGTGGATCAGGTATACTATCCAGGTCTACCTTCCCACCCAGGACATGAATTAGCCGCTCGTCAACAAAAACTATTCGGAGGAGTAGTCTCCTTTTCGCTCAAAGACGATAACGTAGACACCGCCCGACAATTAGTAACCATAACCCAACATTTCCACCTGGCCGAAAGCCTGGGTGGTGTAAAAAGCCTGGTGGCTCACCCTGCCAGCATGACCCATGCCTCCATTCCTGCCGAACGTCGAAGACAAGCAGGGGTGAAAGATAGCCTGATCCGGCTGTCGGTTGGTCTGGAAGACACCGAAGATTTAATAAAGGATCTGGACGCTGCCATAGCGGCAGTAGCCCACGATCCTCAGTACCACATAAACAGTTAATAAACATGGCACAGAAGCAATTGATCATTGGTTTATTCGGATTTGGTGTAGTAGGAGAAGGTTTGTACAAAGTATTGCAACAAACACCCTCCCTGAAAGCCTCCATCAAAAAAGTCTGTATAAAACATCCGGGCAAAAAGCGTAATGCGCCCGTAGATCTCTTCACCACAGATAAAGATTCTATCTTAAACGATCCTGAAATCAACGTCGTTGTTGAAGTAATCGACGATTCCAACGCCGCCTTCCAAATCGTTTCCACCGCATTGAGGAATGGCAAAGCCGTCGTCAGCGCCTCTAAAAAGATGATAGCCGAACATATCCAGGAGCTTCTGGATCTTCAGAAAGATACGCATCAGCCCTTCCTGTATGAAGCCGCTGCCTGTGCCTCTATTCCAGTGATCCGTAACCTGGAAGAATACTACGACAACGACTTATTACATTCCATTAAAGCCATAGTCAACGGGTCTACCAACTTCATCCTTACCAAAATGTTTGAAGAAAAACTGGACTTCAAACAAGCCTTGATATTGGCCCAGCAACTCGGATTTGCAGAAAGCAACCCCTCTTTAGACGTAGAAGGTTACGATGCCGTCAATAAGTGGTCCTTCCTGCTGACCCATGCCTACGGAGCTATTGTTCATCCTGGAGAAGTAGTATTTACAGGCATCCAGCACATCCAGGCAGGAGACGCCGTGGTTGCCAGGGAAAAGAACTACCAGATCAAACTCGTGGCTCAAGCCCAAAAGCTACTCAACGGTAAAGTAGCCGCCTTTGTACTGCCCCAGTTCGTCAAACCCGAAGACCACCTCTCCTTCGTTAAAAACGAATACAACGGGGTCGTCATAGAAAGTGGGTTTGCGGACAAGCAGTTCTTTTACGGAAAAGGAGCAGGCAGCTTCCCTACGGCCTCCGCCGTTTTGAGCGACATTTCTGCGCTTAGGTACGAATACCGCTACGAATACAAAAAACTATACCACCACACGCCCCTTGAGCTCACGGCTGACTTCCATGTCAAAGCATATGTAAGCTTCGACGAGTGGAAACATATCCCCAAAGAGGAGTTTAACTGGATAGAAGAATGGCACGCAGAATCAGAACGCAAATACCTGATCGGGGTACTGCCCTTCAGTCTCCTTCAGCAACGCACTTGGTGGAAAGAAAACAACGTAAGCCTGATCCTGGCCCCCGACCCCATCATCGAGGACGTGGAAGTCAGGCAGTTAAAGAAGAAAAGCCTGGAACTGGCGGGGATCATTTAATTTAAGCGCCAGACCCTTTTTTTGGTTTGGCACTTTCAAATAATATCCTATTTTTGCAACCCCTTCAAGGGTTTGGAGAGATGCCTGAGTGGCCGAAAGGAACGGTTTGCTAAACCGTCGTACGCCTTTAAAGTGTACCGAGGGTTCGAATCCCTCTCTCTCCGCTAAAGGGGCTAAGTGCTCACAAAAAGCACTTAGCCCCTTTTTTTCAACCTCACAACCTATTGATCCGGAGGAAAGTAACGAGAAAATAAAATTGACCTCATCGGTTCGAAATGACTGTTTTTTGCGATCATAGAAAATCCCCTTCGGAAATATCAAGTTTTGCATTCTCTCTTTTATCGAGACATTGCTGGAAGTCCACACAGTATTAAGTTTGGCACTAAAACTTACTGCTTCTTTTACGTAATTTGTAAGGTTCGAAATGGACACTGAACAGTCGGCCAATTTCTGCTCAATGTTAAACCGCTCATTGTGGTATCGAACATTAAATTTCTCGAATGTCATTTTGTCAATTTCCTTCAAAACGTAATAATTTTCCTGTAAGGAATCAATTTTTTTATCCAATTCCCCCAGTTGTTTTTTCAATTCAACTTGCAACTCGCTTTGGTCTTTTGTAACCTCATGATAGAAGCTCTCTAAACGGTAGCTTATGGAGGTTATCAATTCCGGCTTGACCGACAGCCGTTGCAGTTCCTTTCCAAAAAGATCATGCATCTTTACAGCGCTTACATTGCATTTACAGCCAGCAGTCCGACACTTATAATAATATAGGTCTTTCTTTTTTACCAAATAGCCTGTAAAGGGCTGCCCACAATCTCCGCACCGCACAAAGACTTTGAGCGGTAGCATATCATTTTCTTTTTCATGGGGAACTCCATAATTTGGAGCATTTGCATGAATATTATTTACCCGCAAGAACACTTCCTGACTTACAAGCCCTTCATGTCTCCCCGGAACAATTTTGCCATCTAACATCCCGTGTGCAATAAGGCCGCAATAAAAGGGTCTCTTAAATATTTTCGTAAGCTGCTGGTGCGAAATATTGAGGCCCAAAGCCTTCAAACGCAGAAGAATCTCCACATTTTTCATTCCGTCAGCCTTCCACAAGAAAGCCTTCCGGATCTTCTTTCCCTGTTTCGACACCTTTTATGTCTTCCTCCGGGATTCATTTCTGGTAACCCTCAAGGAAAGCGGCATAAAGGAAAAAGATTTCGACGTTGATAATTTTCTATATGTACTGCGTCCCTATTACCAAGGCGGGGAGTACGATTACTTGCTGAATGCTCGGGAAAATCTTGACCTGCTGCACAAACAAATGATTGCCTTTGAACTGGACAATTTGGCCGGGCATCCCATCCTTTTTTCAGCCGCCACGATCATCATCATGCAGGCCTTCATCAACAAAATGCGCAAGCTCCAGGGCGTCCGCAAAATCATCCTGATAGAAGAAGCCTGGAAAGCGCTTATGCGCGCTGGAATGAGTGAATACATCAAATACCTGTTCAAGACCGTCAGAAAATTTTTCGGAGAAGCAGTCGTGGTCACCCAGGAAATCGAAGACATCATTTCCAGCCCCATCGTAAAGACCTCCATCATAGCCAACTCCGACTGTAAGATCCTCCTTGATCAAAGCAAGTTCACCAACCGCTTCGATCAAATCCAGGACTTGCTCGGGCTATCCGATAAGGAAAAAGCGCTCGTGCTATCCATCAATAAAGCCAACGATCCCAAACTCAAGTACAAAGAAGTCTTCATTGGGCTGGGCGGCTCAGTCAGCAAGGTTTACCGCACCGAAGTGGCGCCCGAAGAATACCTCACCTACACGACAGAGGAAAAAGAAAAAATGCATGTCCAGGCTTATACCGCCAAACACGGCAGCATCCAGCGCGGTATCGAAATGTTGGCCCGTGATCTTAAGAAGGCATCCTAAATGATTGTACACACTCAAAAAAAATCTCTCATGTCAAAACACTTGTTCCCCATCGTAGCGCTGCTGCTCCTCGCTGCCTGCAGCCACAGCGATCCGGCGCCTTCGCGCCAGGCCAACCACTACTTTATCTGCGGCATATACGTCGCCACGGAACAGGGTCATTACTG
>CAJCIQ010000022.1 GCA_903970475.1 Beijerinckiaceae bacterium | reverse complement strand
ACGAAAGTACCAGTACTTTTTTGAGCACAACAAATACAAAAACAACTACGATTATCAGTTGGCCATTTACATCATGAATAGCCTACCTTATATGACCAATGATTCCATCGTACTATTGGAAAACAAAGCCCTGTTCTCTCCTATCGGAACCTTATATTATGAATATTATCCATCCAAAAACACCCCAAAAGAAGATAATCTTGGGGTAGAATTGGGGAAAAATCCGGATGTTCAATGTATTGTAGGAAGGGATTACCTGCCTTTTGGTAAGACCCAGTCTCCTCGTTTGGAAGACTACGCAGACGGAGTGGATACCATGGAATTTTTAAGCGGTTTGTGAGGACAAATTTCGTAAATTAGTAGAGGAAATCCAGAAACCTGGGGCATCTACGAAGATCTTCCTAATAATTTGTTAATTCAATTTCCCTTAATAGAGCAGTAATTAAGCTCTTTGTTACTTTACATATCAAATCTGGTATCAACTATAATCGTAACAAAGATCAAGCAGCATTAAAAATTACATCGTATGAATTGGAAAGGTATCCTGACAACCGTTTTGGTGAGCGCAACCACTGCCGTGGTTAGCGTGGGGCTCTACGC
Source organism: Beijerinckiaceae bacterium (assembly GCA_903970475.1). Classification (GTDB taxonomy): domain Bacteria; phylum Bacteroidota; class Bacteroidia; order Chitinophagales; family Chitinophagaceae; genus Dinghuibacter. Next base: position 11,736 of record CAJCIQ010000022.1, on the reverse strand, counting down.
CAAATATCAACAGAGAAATAACTATGCCTTAGTTGCGAGCCAGGGAAAAGTGCCTGTTAACTACGCCGGATTTTTCGGCAAAGACGGTAACCCGGGCCAACCAGTGGACTTCGAAGCGGCGGCATCTACTGCTATTCCCGCTGTAGTCCATATCAAAACCTCTACTAACCCACGCACCGTATCCAATAATTTACCCAGGCAAAAAAACCCCTTTGCCGAGTTATTCGGGCTGGGAGATGATGATCCCTTCGGCCAGATGTTTGGCCAAAAGAGCATCCCTGGGCAAATAGCTTCAGGTTCCGGTGTCCTGATCAGCGAAGACGGCTATATCGTAACCAACAACCACGTGGTCGATGGTGCAGACGAGGTAAACGTCACCCTTAGCAACAAAAAATACATGAAGGCTAAGGTGGTGGGTACAGATCCCAGTACAGATCTGGCCGTATTGAAGATTGAAGGGCACGGTTATCCCTACCTGCTTTATGGCAATTCTGATGATGTCCATATCGGGCAGTGGGTTTTGGCCGTAGGTTATCCCTTCACCCTGGAAACAACCGTAACCGCTGGTATCATCAGCGCCAAAGGCCGCGCTTTAGGACTCAATTCCCGCAAAGCAGCCAACTCAGCCGTAGAATCCTTCTTGCAGACCGATGCCGCGGTTAACCCCGGCAACAGTGGAGGAGCCCTGATTAACACCAAAGGGGAACTGATCGGCATCAATTCCGCCATCGCTTCTCCTACGGGCGCTTTCGCCGGTTATTCTTTTGCCATCCCCGTGAACATTACCAAAAAGGTGGTCAATGACCTGATTGCTTATGGAATGGTTCAACGCGGTTATCTTGGTATAGAGTACCCCAACGAACAAGCCCTGGATCAGCTCACCGAAGAGCAACGCAAACAACAAGGAGTAGCCGACGACGTTAATGGAGTCAGCATTTCCACAGTTGTTCCTGGTGGAGCTGCTGAAGCCGCAGGTCTCAAAAAAGGAGATATCATTACCAAAATCAATGGTAACATCATTTCCGGAGGTGCGGACCTTCAGGGAAGGATTGCCCTCTACAAACCAGGAGAAAAGATAAACATCACCTATTTGAGGGATGGATCAGAACATACCGCCATAGCTACCCTGAAAAATAATGCAGGTACGCTGGATGTGGTCCATACCAGTGCCTTAGATAAGCTAGGTGCCCAGTTTGCCACCCTGGATGCTGCCAAAGCCAAAGCACTAGGTATCAAAGGTGGGGTGGTTGTCTCTGGTATAGGTCAGGGCATTATATCCGACCAGACCATGATGAAGAATAAATTTGTCATCCTTCGGGTTGATGGAAAAGACGTCTATAGCGTGGACCAGTTTAAAGCTGCCCTGGATGGAAAATCCAGTGTCAACGTGGAAGGAATTTATCCCGGTTTTGAAGGGGTATATCAATATGGCTTGAACGACCTCAATGGACAGGGATCCTCTTCAGGGGGTGACGACGACGGACAATAAGCAACCATACATAGGCCCACGTGGGTCTTCAAAAAGGGGTGTTCCTTCTTCAGGGACATCCCTTTTTATCTGCCATGGGCTGCACACGCTGGAGGCTTGCTGGGTAACCAGATACCCTCATCCTGGGGAAGTCGTCACCTATGCGACTATGCTTCAGTTTGGCCTGGGAGGAGCATTGAGCGTCCGGTTTGGAGGAACCCATGGGGGAGGAGGCGCAGGCCGCCGTAGCCCAAGCACCACTACTTATTTCTACTATTAACCACCGTTCGTCCCGCTGATCGGGGACCTGGTAAAGTCTACTAAAAAAGTAGATTAAAAGTCAGGGTATATGCCTTAACTTTCAGGCATAATCCACAGACATGAAAAAATCGGCCTTAAAATGCCTGGCTTTAGCTTTAATGATGCCCCTCTATTCCCTGGTACACGCCCAATCCACTACCCTATATCATGGCTGGTGGCAAGGCAGGTTGCTGAGGGCAGATGCCCAGGACATTGTCTTTAATTTCGAGGTTAAAGATTCCGCCGGCAAGACCATACTATATATCCGTAACGCCGGAGAAAGACTTTTGGTTGATCAGGTTACCCTTAAGGGAGATTCGGTGAATATTCAAATGCCCTTCTTTGAATCCTCCTTCAGGTCCACCATACAACCCGATGGATCTTTGAAAGGAGTCTATGTGCGTAAGGGAGCCGTAGGAGAGCGTTTACAGCCTTTTATAGCCTTGAGTCACACGGGTGACCGTTTTGCCCTTACCAATGGGCCAGCCTCGGTTCATGTGGAAGGACGCTATGCGGTACGCTTCGTCAATGAAAAAGGATTTACCCAGGATACAGCCGTCGGAGAGTTTTACCAACAAGGTAATTCCGTGACAGGAACATTTTTGACCCCCACCGGAGACTATCGCTACCTGGAAGGAGTGGTCAGCGGGGATTCTTTGAAAGTATCCACCTTTGATGGCTCGCATGCCTTTGTTTTTGCTGCCAAAGTAGGACCTGACCGCAGCCTGAAGGGTAAGCTCTATGCCGGAGCGGCCCCTTCTTCGGGTTGGGAGGGCGTATTTAATACCCAGGCATCTTTACCCGAAGGGGCGGCCGTAGCCAAACTATTGAACAAAGATTCTACCCAACTGCACTTCCGTTTTCCGGATTTGGACTCGAACCTGGTTTCTATAAATGATGCTCTCTTTAAAGGAAAAGTAGTCGTCATTACCATTATGGGATCCTGGTGCCCCAATTGCATGGATGAAACCCATTACCTGAGCGGATGGTATGATCAGAATCACGCCAGAGGTGTGGAGATCATTGGGCTGGCCTACGAGCGTACTACAGACTTCCAGCGCTCTAAAACGGGTTTGCAAACCTTTAAAGATCGTTTCGCGGTGCATTACCCCTTCCTCATTACCGGGGTTACCGTGGGTGATCCGGACAAAACGCCTAAAACCTTGCCCCAATTGGATGCCATCAAAGCATTCCCTAGTATGCTCATCCTGGACAAGAAAGGCAACGTCCGCATTATCCGGGCTGGTTTCGAAGGACCGGGAACGGGAGACCACTACCTTCAATTTCAAAAACAATTCAATAGTTGGATAGATCAACTCCTCAGTGAGGAGGGATAAGCCGCTGGCCGCTCATCCGTTGCGACGGCCCTAGCGTTGAAGCACCAGGTATCCCCAGGGTTCCAGGGTCCAATTAAACAAGGGGTCCACCCCTACGGTTTTACCCGAGAATACGTCCTGATAGGTTCCCTGCACCCTTTGTTCCCGCAAATGGAAGGATACGGCATCCCTGGACCAGTTCAGGAAGACCAGCACTTCCCGTCCAGGGACGGCAAAAGGATCCGAAGATCCTATAGCATCCATGCGAATGTGCTTTCGCAGGAAAGCGAAAATCTTATCGTTAGCCGTCGTACCTAACTTAAAGGTGGTCACTTCCGGGTCTCCCCCACTTAAGGCAGGATGGGTACTATGTAAATGAAGGAGCGTTTTATAGAATCCTTGCAAAGCAGGTGGTTTGTCACCCCATTCAATAGGACCCCGATCGAAGAAGGGAAGCCGTGAACGATTGGGCAATTCCTGTCCGCTGTACACCATAGGTATTCCGTTCCAGGTCGCGCTGAATACGGCCAAGGAAAGGGCCATGTCTCCGTACTTATCGTATTCGGTCCCGTTCCAGGTGTTTTCGTCGTGGTTGGAGGTAAACCAAATGCGGATAGCGTCTTTGGGTTGTTGTTGGTCATAGGACATCAGCACACTTTCCAGGGTATCTATGCCCTGATGATGCTGATAAAATTCCTGGGTCTGGTGCATCCAGCTCCAGCTATAGGCAGCATCAAATACCTGCAAATAATCCGGATTCCCCAACTGATCCAGTTCAGCCATCCAAAACAAGGGTTTGATGCCATCCAATTGCTTCCGGGCCTGAGCCCAAAAGTCCAAGGGCACCAACATGGCCATATCGCAACGGAACCCATCTATGCCCGCTTCTTGCACCCAGAAGGCCATACTTTGAATAACCGCCTGACGTAATTCAGGATGATCATAATTCAAGTCTATGACGTCTATCCAACCATGGGGATCGTAAAATTGACCATGTTCGTTTCTCTTATAATATTCAGGATGGGTTTTGACCCATTCATGGTCCCAGCCCGTATGGTTGGCTACCCAATCGATAATCACCTTCATACCCAAAGCATGGGCCGAGTCCACTAATTGCTTAAACTCCTCCTTAGTACCAAACTCAGGATTGGTATCCCCATAACTCGAAGCGGCATAGTAACTCCCGAGACTCCCCTGTCGTTTTTCCTGGCTGATAGGGGTTATAGGCATAAACCAAAGGGTATCCACCCCCATATCCCTGAGCCTGGGCAGTGCGGGTGCAAATCCTTTAAAGTTCCCTTCGGCAGAATATTGACGGAGATTTACTTCATAAACATTCGTAGCATGAACCCAAGGCAAGGGCTGAAATAGTTTTTCCATATAATGCGCTTCACTCCCAGAAACAAATCTACTTACCTTTGCCCAAACCGGAAAAAGTCTGGATATGAAGCAATTCGACGTTCCCATCATATATCGTAGCCCACTGATCAGTGCCATCAAGCAAAAACGCCGCCTGCAAGACAAGCTCAAAAAGGACTTCGGCCCTACGCTGCTTGACTTTGGTGACTTGAAGATATACCTGGCCCGTCATTTTGGTTTCTGCTATGGAGTAGAAAATGCAATAGAAATCGCTTTTCGTACCATTGAAGAAAATGCCGGTAAACGGATTTTCCTGCTTTCTGAGATGATCCATAACCCCCAGGTCAATGCAGACCTTCAGGAAAGGGGGGTCCAATTTCTGATGGATACGTATGGACATCAACTCATAGGATTTGATGAGCTCAGTGCAGAGGACGTGGTTATTATCCCTGCATTTGGCACTACCCTGGAAATTGAAAATAAATTGAGTGCCATTGGCCTTCAAACGGAAAAGTATAACACGACCTGTCCATTTGTTGAAAAAGTTTGGAACCGGGCCGAAGCCATAGGCAAAAAAGGCTATACGGTCATCGTCCATGGAAAACCCAGGCATGAAGAAACCAGGGCAACCTTTTCCCATGCGGCAGCTTCTACCCCTACGGTAGTGATCAATGACCTGGAAGAGGCCAAAATTCTGGCGGGTTATATTACCGGCGATCTGCATCTCCAGGATTTTTATACCAGCTTCAAAGGCCGTTATTCCCCGGGATTTGATATTACCAAAGACCTGCACCAAATAGGCGTGGTAAACCAAACCACCCAATTGGCCAGCGATACCCAGGCCATTGCCGAATACCTCAAAGGCATTGTAGGAGAAGACCGTTTTGCAGACACCCGGGATACATTATGTTATGCAACCCTGGACAATCAAACGGCAGTAGTAGGTTTACTCAACACACCTGCGGATGCTGCCATCGTGGTAGGAGGGTATAACAGCTCCAATACCACGCACCTGGTAGAACTTTGTGAGCAAAAACTACCCACTTCCTTTATCAATTCAGAAGAGAAAATGCTTTCTAAGGAAGAGATACTGCATTACGATTTTCACCACAGGCAAGAGACCCTCACCCGGCACTACCTACCGACAAATTCACCTGCCCGCATCCTGCTGACTTCCGGGGCTTCCTGCCCGGATGCCCTGGTCGAAGGGGTTATCCGTCGCCTGGCAGGGTTCTATGGTAAGGAATATATGCTAGAGTCGCTGATTACTGAATTTGAAGCTTAAGCCGCTGACGTACCAGATCCATGGCAAACTGTAACTGCTCATCCATGGTCATATTGGAATTATCCAGGACTACAGCATCCTCCGCCTGGCGCAAGGGACTGATGTCCCGGTGAGAGTCAATATAGTCCCTCATTTCCAGGTTGTTTTTTACCTCTTCTATGCTAATATTCGGATTCTTGGTGTAGAGTTCTTTAAACCGTCTTTCCACCCTAACGGCATTATCGGCCGTCATGAAGAACTTCAATTCGGCATGGGGGAACACAACGGTGCCTATATCTCTTCCATCCATGACAATGCCTTTCTTCTCGCCCATTTGCCGCTGCTGGGCAACAGCAAACGTACGAACAGGTCCCAGGGCGGCCACTTCACTGACCTTCTCCGCTACTACCAGATCACGGATAACGTATTCCACATTCTCCCCATTGAGAAACATTTCGGACTGACCAGTATGTTCATTCTGATGGAAGGAGAGAGAAATGTCTTTTAAATGATCTGCTACCGCTTGGGCATCAGACCAATCCAGGTGACTACGGAGGAAGTACAAGGTAACGGCCCTGTACATGGCGCCGCTATCTATGTAAACGTATCCGAGTTCCTTAGCCAATCCACGCGCGAGCGTGCTTTTACCGCAGGACGACCAACCGTCAATGGTGACAATAATTTTGTTCATCTACGGGGCAAAAATGCCCATATTTTCGCGGACCGCAAAAAAAAACCGGCGCCTGTTGTTAACAGACACCGGCAGTATGCTTACCATTCAATGGGATCCACATCAAGCTGATGCATAATTAAGCTTCAGCTGATTTTTCCTTTTTTGAAGGCTTTATGTCTTTCATCTTGAACCTGATCTTTGAGTTCTCCTTATCCAGCTCTGCTACCAGGATATCTCCCTGTTTAATGTGCATGCTCAGGATCTCTTCTGCCAAAGGATCTTCCAGGTATTTCTGGATGGCCCTGTGCAGCGGGCGGGCTCCAAACTGCTGATCATATCCCTTCTCTGCAATAAAGTTCTTTGCTTCTTCGGAGAGCTCCAGTGTAAATCCGAGGTTGGTCAGGCGAGCCATCACACCCTTCATCAGGATATCAATGATCTTGAAGATATGATCTTTAGTGAGTTGGTTGAAGATCATTACGTCATCCACCCTATTGAGGAACTCAGGAGAGAAGGTCCGTTTCAGGGCCTTTTCAATGACTGCCTTATTATTGTCATCCTGGTTCTGCACCCTGGTTGCCGTGGTGAAACCTACTCCGTCTCCGAAGTCTTTTAAGTTACGCACCCCTATATTGGAGGTCATGATGATCAGGGTGTTTTTGAAGTCAACCTTCCTCCCCAAACCATCGGTCAACTGACCATCATCCAACACCTGTAAAAGGATGTTGTAAATATCCGGATGTGCTTTTTCGATTTCATCCAGCAGGATCACTGAATAAGGTTTGCGTCTAACCCTTTCCGTTAGTTGACCACCTTCTTCATATCCTACATAACCCGGAGGAGCACCAATCAAACGGCTCACGGTGAATTTTTCCATGTATTCACTCATGTCAATGCGAACCAGTGCTTCTTCGGAATCAAACATGTAACGGGCAAGGGCTCTGGCAAGCTCAGTCTTACCAACGCCTGTCGGTCCAAGGAAGATAAAGGTGCCAATGGGCTTCTTGGGATCTTTCAACCCTACCCTGTTGCGCTGTATGGCTTTTACCACCTTATCGATGGCTTCTTCCTGACCTACCACGGCTCCGCGCAGGTCTTCTGCCATGCGACGCAGCTTATCGCTTTCTGCCTGTACCATCCTGCGCACCGGAATGCCGGTCATCATACTTACCACTTCAGCAATGTCTTCTTCACTGATGGGGTAACGCTTATGTTTGGATTCTTCTTCCCAGATACTTTTGGCCTTTTCCAGGTCTTCACCCAGGCGCTTTTCCGTATCCCGCAGGGAGGCGGCCTCCTCAAAGCGCTGGCTCTTTACCACTTTATTCTTTTCCTGTTTGATGTCTTCTATCTTCTTTTCCAGGTCAAGGATTTCCTGAGGCACATTGATGTTCTTTAAGTGAACCCTGGCACCTACCTCATCCATCACGTCGATTGCCTTATCGGGAAGCAGGCGATCGGTGATATAACGATCACTGAGTTTCACGCAGGCGTCTACTGCATCTCCGGCGTATTCAACGTTGTGGAACTCCTCGTACTTAGTTTTGATGTTGTTGAGGATCTGTATGGTCTCTTCCACGGTGGGAGGATCTACCATTACCTTTTGGAAACGGCGATCCAGGGCCCCGTCTTTCTCAATGTACATCCTGTATTCATCCAGGGTGCTGGCGCCAATGCACTGGAGTTCACCCCTGGCCAGGGCTGGTTTGAAGATGTTGCTGGCATCCAGGCTTCCGCTTGCTCCGCCGGCTCCGACAATGGTGTGGATTTCGTCGATGAACAGAATCACGTCCCGGTTCTTTTCGAGCTCGTTCATGATGGCTTTCATCCTTTCTTCAAACTGTCCACGGTATTTGGTGCCGGCTACCAAGGCGGCCAGGTCCAAGGAAATGACACGTTTGTCAAACAGTACGCGGCTGACTTTGCGCTGAACAATCCTGAGCGCCAGTCCTTCCACGATCGCTGTCTTACCCACCCCTGGTTCTCCGATGAGAATGGGATTGTTTTTCTTGCGGCGGGATAAGATCTGGGAAACCCTTTCGATTTCTTCCTCCCTGCCTACAATAGGATCCAGAGACCCTGTTTCCGCCAGTCTGGTTATATCTCTTCCGAAGTTGTCCAACACGGGCGTTTTGCTTTTAGCGTTACCGCTAGCCTTTGCCCGCTGACCGGAGGAATACCTTGACTTTTCGTCCTCGAATTCTTCTTCTGCCGGATCGTCCGCATATTCAGAACGGGGATTGGGTGAGGATTGTACCATCCCTAGTTCATTGCGGAATACATCGTAGTCCACGTCAAATTGATTGAGGATTTGTGTTGCAATATTTTCTCTGTTCTTGAGGATGGATAACATTAAATGCTCTGTTTCGACCTGAGGGCTCTTCAAAGCCTTGGCTTCGAGTACAGTGACGCGAATCACTTTCTCTGCCTGTTTGGTCAAAGGCAGACTGTTGATATTGGCAATATTTTTGCCTGTTTTATCCTTTACAGCGAGTTCGATTTCCTTACGAAGTTCATAGAGGTCTACGTTAAGGGTTTTGAGGATTTTAACTGCTGTATTATCCCCTTCCCGGATCAATCCTAGTACCAAATGCTCGGTACCGATAAAATCATTTCCCAGTCGCAAAGCCTCCTCCCTGCTAAATGAAATGATCTCTTTAACCTGCGCTGAAAAATTATGGTCCATTTTTATAGGTTTGATTTTTCGTGTCTTTACAATAATAACAAATATTTTTGACTAAGCTTAGGCGGTTCTTCCGCACATTCTGTTAATAACTCGTTTATTAAGAAAGTCAAAGTATATGAAGGTCAAAATTGATACCAAAGAGAAATTTCATGTAATAACGCCCTTGGAAACAAATATCTCTGCTAATTTGACAGAAAATCTCAACGATTTGATGCATGGGATTCTGGAAAAGGAAGTTAAAAACGTAGTGTTTAATGTAGCTCACGTGCAAACGTTGGATGAGGTCGTTGCTGACTCTATTGCAGCCTTACACAATGAATTTTACACGCAAAATGCATCTTTTGTCATATGTACACTTACACCCCAAGTGGAGAACCTATTGGGTTCCAAGGGCTATCTGGATATTTTGAATATTACACCCACTGAAAGTGAAGCTTGGGATATCGTGCAACTGGAAGAAATTGAGCGGGAAATCTTTGGTGAAGAAATGGAAGAATAACCATATGTTAGGAGTAACCATCTTAGGCAATAATTCCGCGGTACCCGCGTTCGACCGGCATCCTACTGCTCAGGTCCTGACTTTGAGGGATCATCTCTACCTGATTGATTGCGGGGAAGGGACTCAAATTCAAATAATACGTTATAAGATACGTCGGAGTAAGATTCATCGGATCTTTATCTCCCATCTTCACGGGGATCATTATTTCGGTTTGATAGGGCTTATCAACTCCATGGGCTTATTAGGAAGAATACAACCCCTCCATATACATGGTCCTGAACCCCTCTGGCAAATCTTGCAACTCCAACTAAAAGAGGCAGATACACATTTGCCTTTTGATTTACAGTTTCATCCCCTTCCTCAAAACGGGTTGGTAGTGGAAGACCGGTCTTCCGAAGTACACTGCTTTAAAACCGATCACCGCATTGAATGCTGGGGGTTTTTCTTCAAGGAAAGACGACATACCCGGGAAGGAATCGTAGAAGGGTCAAGCTATGCTTTTTGTGCAGATACACGCTATGACCCGTCCCTGGCTGAACACATAAAAGGGGCAACCTGGGTCTACCACGAAGCTACTTATCTGGATGAATTGAAGGAGGCGGCCTATGCCCGCTACCACAGCACCTCTAAGCAAGCTGCTGAAATAGCCCGGCTGGCAGGGGCAGGACACCTCCTGATAGGCCATTTCAGCAGCAAATACGCTGACCTGGAGCCTTTTGTAAAGGAAGCCAGGGCAGTCTTTCCAGAAACTTATCTGGCTTTGGAAGGTACTACCTTCTGTTTTGGAAAGTCATCTGACCATCCGGCTATGGTAAAGTGAAAAGTCGTATCGCTCGTAATGGTTAGCCTCCTGTTGGCTATAGCGGCACCGTCTGCCCCACATTCAGTCGTTTCTTTTGTCCCTCTGGTCACCTTTACTTCGTAGGTATCTGCGGGTACATTTTCGGAAGTCAGGACATATTTTCCAGTGGCGTCTTTGACGAACTGATAAGATGGATCATTCGGGGTCCAACCATTATAATTACCCGAAAGAAAAACGACATCATCGGGATGTTTGGGAGGTATGGCGTCCAATACAATCTTCACGGAAAACTGTGCCCTGGCGGCCATACTGGACAAGGATAACAAAGCAAAAAAGAGTACTTGCCTAAGCATAAAATGTAATTTGTTCATAAATTATATATTTTTTGTGTGGCGCTTACAGACTTTATATCATTAAATTATCAGGAAGCTACGGTAGGAGCATATGCTTCAATAGCCTGCATGATCGGCGCGCTTACAGGAACGACGGGCAGCCTCATATAATTTTGGATGACCTTATAGGTAGCCAGGAATGCTTTGACACCGGCGGGGTTGTTTTCTGCAAACATAAGGTCTATGCCCTCCGTTAACTCCAGTAACAAGGTACTGGCCCCGGAAAAGTCTCCCTTCAGGGCAAGGCGGATCAATGCTGAAAACTTGGCTGGGAAGGCGTTGGCGGCTACACTGATGACCCCATCACCGCCACAGGCAATCAGCGGAAGGGCAAAATGATCGTCCCCGCTGATCACCAGGAAATCCTTCGGCTTGTCTCTGAGTATGTGCAGGCATTGCACCAGGATGCCACTGGCCTCTTTGATACCAATGATATTTGGCACCTCTTTAGCCAGACGCAGGGTCGTAGCCGCTGTCACATTAGATCCGGTGCGGGAAGGCACATTATAGAGCAGTAAAGGCAGCGGTGAAGCCTCCGCCAAGGCCTTGTAATGCTGGAAAATTCCTTCCTGGGAAGGGCGGCTATAATAGGGGCTGGTACTGAGTACGGCCGCGGCCCCAGCCAGCGGCAGGGTCTTTAATTCGTGGATCAGTTCGGCGGTATTATTACCGCCAACGCCCACCACAACGGGAACCCTTCCATTGACCTTATTCAAAGTGAACTTAAGGACCGCTGTCTTCTCTTCCTTAGATAAAGTTGCAGGCTCCCCGGTTGTGCCCAGGGTAACAACATACTCTACGCCTCCTTTGATCACATATTCAATGAGGCTTTCCAAGGCAGTATAATCAACCTGGAAGTCTGGTTGGAAGGGGGTAATCAGGGCTGTGCCTGTCCCGCGCAATTGAGTCCTAAGCATATCAGTAGTAACGAAGTCAAAATTACAAAAATCTGGTGGACAGCCGGTAACATCCGGTTA
>CAJCIQ010000021.1 GCA_903970475.1 Beijerinckiaceae bacterium | reverse complement strand
TCCCTAATTTATGGATAATTTTGCCCCCTAAACGAAGTGATTTGGACGGCCCGGTATTATTGATAACGCCTCCCTTTACCCAGCTCAATACCCCCTATCCCGCCACTGCCTATCTGAAGGGATTCCTCAACACCAGGAATATTCCCTCTTATCAGGTTGATCTGGGGATAGAGGTCACCCTTTCCATATTTTCCCGGAAGGGGTTGACCAGGCTATTTGACCTGGCGGAGGCCGCCCAAGCACCAACCGGGCCCATGGCCGCCCAACCGCCATCCGGGCCTATGGCCACCCAACCATCAATCGGGCACGAGCCAGCGGTAGGACCCGGCGAGAAATCCGCCAAGCCGGCCACCCTCTCGGAGAACGCCTCCAGGATCCTCACCCTCAAGGAGGAATACATCAATACGATTGATTCGGTGGTGCTGTTTTTACAAGGCAGGAACCCAACCCTAGCTCACCAAATATCACCCCGGCGATTTTTACCAGAAGCTTCCCGGTTCAAGCAACTCGATGACCTTACCTGGGCCTTTGGGCAAATGGGGTTTCAGGACCGTGCCAAACATATAGCCACCCTCTACCTGGAAGACCTGTCCGATCTCATTACCGAATGCATAGACCCCCATTTCGGTTTTAGCCGGTATGCGGAAAAACTAGCCAAGTCAGCAGGCAGCTTCGACGAGCTCTATGAAGCCCTGCATCAAACGCCTACCTATGTTGATGAGCGCTTATTCGAACACCTGGAACAATACCTGCTTACCCTAAAGCCATCCATGGTATGTTTATCAGTACCGTTCCCCGGCAATCTTTATGCCGCCTTACGCGCTGGCTTTTGGATCAAGTCCCATCATCCCCAGGTCAAAGTGGTCATGGGTGGGGGATTTCCGAATACGGAACTCAGGTCCATAACCGATACTAGGGTTTTTGAGTTTATAGATTTTATTACCCTGGATGACGGAGAAGCGCCGATCGAAAACCTGGTAAAGCATTTAAAGGGCGAACTTCCGCTGGAAGGATTGAAACGCGCTTTTGCGCTTGTAGACGGAACAGTCACCTTCTTCAACAATGCTTCCTGCAAAGATTACAGGCAAGGACAAGTGGGCACCCCCGATTATTCCGACTTGTGGCTGGACAGGTATATCTCTGCCATTGAAGTCGTCAATCCCATGCACAGTTTATGGAGTGATGGCCGGTGGAATAAGCTAACCATGGCTCATGGCTGTTATTGGGGAAAATGTACTTTTTGTGATATTTCCCTGGACTACATCAAAAACTATGAACCCCTGACGGCCTCCATTCTATGCGACCGGATGGAAGAAATCATAGCCCAGACCGGTCAGAACGGATTCCACTTTGTAGATGAAGCAGCCCCCCCGGCCCTCATGAAATCCCTGGCTTTGGAAATCATTCGCAGAAGGCTTACCGTTAGTTGGTGGACCAATATCCGCTTTGAAAAAAGCTTTAGCCGGGACCTTTGTTTACTCCTCAAAGCTTCAGGATGTATCGCCGTGTCCGGAGGATTGGAAGTAGCTTCCGACCGGCTGTTGGAAAAGATTCAAAAAGGGGTGACGGTGGCTCAGGTAGCCCGGGTAACCAAACACTTCACCGAGGCAGGTATCATGGTACATGCCTACCTCATGTATGGCTTCCCAACCCAGACGGCTCAGGAAACCATAGACGCCCTGGAAGTCATCCGGCAAATGTTTGCGGCGGGCATATTGCAATCTGCTTTTTGGCATCAGTTCACCATGACGGCCCATAGCCCTGTAGGCATGAATCCCGAAAAATTCATGGTCCGTAAGGAATCGGAAGCCAGCGGGGCCTTTGCCAATAACGACATACCCCATGTAGATCCTTCGGGTGCTGATCACGAGGCTTTCAGTTATGGACTGAAAAAGTCCTTATTCAATTTTATGCATGGTACCTGCCTGGACCTCCCCTTGCAGAAATGGTTTGACTTCAAAGTACCCAACACCAAAATTGCCCCGGGTTATATCCTGAACATACTAACTGAAGAAGCGTATACCTCCAAACCCGGCGCCAGGGTCATATGGTTGGGTAAAAATGCCAAGGTGGCTCATTTTGTCAAATCTAAAAAAGGACAGCAATGGGCTATGAGTACCCTGACCTTTCAGGGACAAAGAGAAACGGTCCAAATTAACGTTGATCAATCCAAAGGAGCATGGCTGGCCTCCATCCTAGAAAAGCTCTCCCCCAACCACAACAGCAACTTCACCCTTCAGCAGGTCAAAGACAATTATGAAGCCTCCGGCCTGGAGGATTTCGAATTGTTCTGGGACAACAAACCTGTTAACACCCTGTACAAACTGGGTTTGCTTAATGTATAGTGCCGGTGGCATCCATCTTGATCCATAGGCACCGTCCTTGCGCGGCCGTTCCCGCCTCCCTAAAACACCATGGCCTTCACGGTGCAGTACCGCAAAGGCCATGGGATTTTCAAAAAGTATAGAAGTAGTAGTGATACGGTATAAAAGCTAGCGATGTTCGTGGTGCTCACCTCCGCCTGCTGGATGTGAGGCAGGAGGATGGCTGCCGCCAGGATTACCGCTGGGATGCTGAGGTGCGGGATGGCTACCGCCAGGATTACCTGAAGAATGCGATCCACCTGGATTACCTGAAGGATGACTGGGCGCAGTCGTATGACTCGGCGTATTAGCGGGATGACCAGTATTAGGGTTACCCGCAGGGTGATTATTGTTAGGATGATTTACTGTACTGGAAGGATGATTCACCGTTGCAGCATGAGGAGCGGAATGGTTAGGTGTGTTTGCGGCCGGATGATTGTTTGTACTGGCCGTACGGTTAACCGGTGCTCCGGGAGCGCCATGAGGGTTGAAACGTGCTCCTCCTACTCTATCCATAGCAGTTGTTGGAGGATGACCACCATTGGCCTTCGCATAGGCATTGCGGTCCTGACTAGCAGTGTGGCTGTGATCAAACTGAGCCTGGGTAGGCTGTACGTGATGTTCACTAGCCGCTACTTGCTCCTGTGCATTAGGCTGCCTGGTGATACCGCCGGGTCCGTTAAAGCTCGCGCGGTTATTGATGACCGTAGTGTTATTGATAACGGTTTTGTCCACGTATACATTTCTCACTACCGTAGTATTGACGTTTACCACAGCCGTATTGTAACGGTATACACCACCTGACCAACCACCACCGATAAAGCCTACGCCACCATAGCCACCTCCATAGTTACATCCACCATAGAAGCCTATATGAGGGCCCCAGTAACCACCATGCCAGCCGTAATTGCCGCCGGCATATCCCCAGTAGCCAGGGGTCCATAAATAACCGGGTGTAGGGCAAGGAACCCAAACACCAGGCACCCAATAATAACCGTCATCTCCATAGGCCCAATACCCAGGGGTCCACATGTACCCATCAGTTGGACAAGGGGGTTGCGTATAGACTGGAAGCGGAGGAGGAGCGGTATTTATGTTAACGCCAACGGCGATGCTGAATTGCGCATAAGCCCCGGATACCAAAAGGGCTGATAGCATGGTCAGACTTACGATTTTACTTAGCTGTTTCATAAAAGGATAGTTATAACACATTGAATGGTTTGCCCTTTTTGAGGCGCAAGGATACACTGTCATTGATACAATACCAAGTTTTGTGCCATCAATATTTTTGACCACATTAAACCTTTTCCAATAACCAAACGTCTGACTGAGGATTTTTTTAACACACTACTATCTCATACATGAAAAAGCCATTTTTGTTCCTGGCCATTGCCAGCATGGCAGGCCTGACGCCTGTTGCCGCCCAAAGCCTGAAAGGCACCTTATTTGTCGGCACCTCCATTGGATCAACCTCCTACACACAAACTTCGAACAACTACGATTATTCAGATGGAGGCAATAAAAACACCGATGCCCATGCTTACAGCCTTAGTTTATCCCCATCCATGGGCGTATTTGTTACCAATCACCTCATTATCGGCGGAAGCCTGGGATTAAGCTATTCCCATAACAAAACAAACACCGCCAACACAGAAGGGACTCCAACGGCCGAAACCACTTCCACCAATACCACTACCATGAACCTGGGCCCCTTTCTTCGCTATTACTTCTATGAGAACAAACCACTGCGCACCATGCTTTACATGCAGGCACAGGGAACCGTTGGCACAGGAGGCGGTTCTTCCAGCGGAAGAGGATACAGCAATGCAACCAGCACCTATGCCAGCAGCGGGACCGTAAGCAATATCTTTACCTGGACCTCAGGCGCCTCCATTGGTGTGACTCATTTTATAGGGAAAAACGTAGGCATGGACTTTGCCATTGGTTATGCACACAACTACGAGTACAGCAGCAATAACAACCAAACAGTGACCGTTCTGGACAATGGTGGTAGTGAAACCAAACCCAATAACTATAGTCTGGCAACTAGTAGCGATGGATTTACCCTAAGTGTGGGATTCCATTGGTTCTTTCACCCACGTGGAAGATAGGAAACTACCCGGGATATGCGTAGATTGCGGTAAATCATTCAACCATGATGCGGATACTCCCGGGTTTTCTCTTGTTTTTGGGACTTAACACGTTGGCCAGCCTTCAAAATGCTGCCAGTGCTCAACATCATACAAAGACCCATTCCAAAAAATCACCTGCCGCATCCACTCCCCAGGCCATCGTATACGGAAATAATCCGGCTGCCGGGCACTTCCTCCATACCCGGGGAATTAATTTATATTATGAAGTATATGGCAAAGGGAGTCCATTGCTGTTTATCCATGGAAACGGAGGCTCTATCGGCAACTTCACCCATAACATCCCCTACTTCGCAAAATACTACCAGGTCATAGCCGTAGACAGCCGGGCCCAAGGCTTATCCAAGGATCCCTCCGACTCCCTGAGCTTTGAAATGATGGCCGACGATTTCAATGCCCTATTGGACAGCATGCACCTGGACAGCGCCTACGTTATCGGATGGAGCGATGGAGGCATCAATGGGCTACTCCTGGCTATTCGTCATCCTGACAAAGTGAAACGCCTGGCCATTACCGGAGCCAACCTATGGCCCGATACTACCGCATTGGTTCCTTTTGTATATGAGGACATGCAAAAAAACAGTGTACGCCTGCGTAAACTGCCTGTAACGCCGGAAAGCAAAAATGAGCTGAAGATTAATGACCTGGACCTGTACCAACCTCATATGACCCTGGACGAGCTCCAGACCATTCAATGCCCGACCCTGGTCATAGGAGGAGACCATGAACTTATTCCCGTCAGGCATACTGTTTTAATAGCAGAAAACATTCCTAAGTCCTATCTATGGATCATCCCTTATTCAGGGCATTCCACGCCGATATTCAAAAGGGATCAATTCAACCCCCTGGTCTATGACTTCTTTACCCGTCCATACCGGAAAATCGAAGGAATGATGCGCTTTCAGTGAGCGGTTAAGCTTTGGGGGACCTACCCGCCGGCATCGGCGCCTTCATTGCCCGCGCCCCCGGCAATGGCGCGTATCATGGCCCCGATCTCCAGGCTTCCCAGATGGTCCGCCCAGCCCAAAGCAGTAGAGTGGAATGCCGTATCCCTTATGCTCAAATCCACACCTGCGTCTAACACTAAGCGGGCCAACTCCTTATCCCTCCTTTCCACCGCAATATGCAATAAGGTGATATGGGCATCTCCGTACACATCATTAACTAAACCCGGATCCGCTTTAAGCAGCGCTGAAGCTTTTTCTTTCCAACCCAGGTCCCAGGCGAATAAGACAGGTAAAGGCACCCCCCTTTTCATGAGGTAGTTTACAGAAGCAACCCTTCCATAATGCACCGCCAACTGCATCAGGGTCATTCCATTGGTTAAGGGACGCAACAATTCGGAAAGATCGGGATTGATGGCCTCCAGGAAAAAAACATGGGAGCGACCTACCGCTTCTGCCAGGGCTATTCTTTCCCGGGTAGGAGGATCTGCCAAAAGACGAGGCATTTTCAACCACCAGGTAAAACCCTTTCCCAAGGACGCAAAACCAAGCTGACTATACATTCTATCACCGGTCCCATTGAGTAAGGCATATCTATACCCCAGGGATCTGGCCTGGGCACAGCAAGCGGAAACCAGGGCCTTGCCTATTCCCTTTTTCCGGTGGGAAGGGACCACGCCTACATGATAGACGCCAGCCACCCCAAAGTCCCCTTGGGTAAACAAAATACCACAATGGCCTACCACTTTCCCATCCATCCTTGCCAAATACCTTATCGTCAAACCTACAGCGGCCTGGTGAATAGTCGCCCCAAAACTTTGATCGGCATACGGAAGATCGGGTGTTGTCACCACATCGGTTTCATTATCCAGTACCAACTCCAACGCTGGAGGGAACACATGATCTGCTTTAAGCTCTTGCAAATCCAGACCCATCCAATGTGGTCTCCAACCTGGTTGGAAACCCCGGGACAGTAACCTTAATCCCAGGTCAACTGGATAGGAAGGGTCTAAAGACCAACAACCAGCACCAGAAGGCGGTTCCTTTAAATAGGCCGCTATAAGGCCATCCAGCGCCTCGTCGGCCTTGTCTGGAGCCAGCAAAGGAAAACCAACCTGCGAAGGCTGATGAGGGCCACTATAGGTCCATACAAGCCCTTGATGACTCCTTTCTTCTCCGCCATCACTGATAGCCTGCGTCCGGAACAAGGCTTTATGATTTTCCGCCGCAGCCCTTTGGAGCCGGGAAATGGATGCCGTTGTTTGCATGACAGATAACGCCATGCTTAAATGTACGCCTTTCCAGCCAGCCGCACCAGGCGTGGACCCATGCGCCGGCGTGGCCGGCCGTGCGCTAATCCTCGTCCGCGCTGGGTCCGTAGCTTCCAGGAATGGGGATATTCAGCAAACGCACGAAGACCCCGATTTGTGCCCTATGGTGTACGATCTGGCTGAAAGCCATGCGGACCACCTGCGCCTTGGTCTGAACAGTGATAATGGTATCCCCGTCTCTCAGGGTCCAGGTCTGAGCCAGGTCTTCTTCCCTGGCATTGGCTAATGCCGTCTTACCTTCTTGAAGTTTTTGTTCAAAAAATTCCATAAGGGCCTGATTATCCGGCATCACCATGGGTTTCCATTCACTTCTGGCAAAATTCATCTCTTCTGTGGTCAGGCCCATAGCTACCCAGCCTGGAAGTTCGGCAATATGTGTTGCCAGCCTGCCTAAAGACATGCTTTTCGGATGGGGCTTAAAATCAAACTTTTCTGTGGGAACCCTGGATAACATCTTTCGGGTAGTAACCGATTCAGCTTCCATTTCATTGAGCAATGCTTCGATGGTAGACATAGATCATTTTTTAGGTAGAATGCCTACAAAGTAGGGGTGGCGAGTGACAACCCTATGTCAGCAGCCGTGGCTGGAATCCAGCATGTTGGGCATCGCGTTTACCGATCCGCATAGCGAACGGAGGATTTAGCCATCCTACAGGCTACCAAAAAAGCTATTTCCATGTAGGGATCCTGGAGCAGGGACGTTTTTAAGGAATCATCCCCCGCTACATTTACCTCATCGCCAGGAGCCTGCATGCTAAAGGTGGGTTTGTGTATCGTAGCATCACTCGTGCTGTCAGAAAACAGTCCGGCTGTTTCCATATTGGCTTCCAATTGCTGCAAAGAACCTTTATCCCAGGTGAGGGGATAGCGCCTGAAAGCAATATACGTATCTATAGTCGCCGGTCTGAGCGCTAAGGGATCCTCCCCCTCCCGGTGAAATACGGTTCCCGAAGGCGGAGGCAATACGATATCCGGCTGAACGCCTGTGGCCTGAACGGAAGACCCCGTTACCCTATACAACCTGCTAACGGTCAATTTCAGGTATCCATCCGTTTTCGTTTGGACAGAATCAGAAGGAAGGTTGTCCAGGTCTATATTGGTGTCCAGCGGGAGGACGACCTGAGCCGTCGCCTTTCCAAAAGTAGGAGTCCCCATGATCAGGGCCCTGTTATAATCCTGAAGGCATCCGGCAATAACCTCGGCGGCTGAAGCACTATATCCATTGACCAGAATGATCAATGGCCCCCTATATACCTTGCCATCATTGAGCTCTTTGAGCACATAGGGTTTCTCGTCCCTGTCCCTGGCCAAAGCAACGGGCCCTGAAGGAATAAATAGTCCCGCCAGTTCTATAGCCTCATCCAGGCTACCGCCCCCATTATACCTTAGGTCTATGATCAATCCCCGGATATGCTCCTTGGACATTTCTTTTATTTTCCTGGCCACATCCTGGGCGCAACCTTTCGATCCCGCAGCCGCATTATCCCATTCCGTATAAAAGGAGGGCAAGGATATATAGCCTATGGGCACCTCTCCTTTGAGGACCCATCCTTTAACCTTATATAATGCCGTTTCAGCTTCCGGGTCTCTTTGTTTGGACAAATTAACCTGCCTAAAGCTGCCGTCCGGTTTCTTTACCCGGATAGTAGCCACGTCGTGATTACTCGCATCAAACACCTCATTGACCTCATCCAATGTGGCGTCCGTAAGGTCAATAGGATCCTTGCCCGCCCATTGTATTGACACCAACTGATCCCCCTTTGAGAAGACACCCGATCGGAAAGCAGGTGTCCCTGGTTCGATACGGTCTATGACCACCCCCGTACCATCCTCCTGGTCCTTCATGGAAAAGCCGAACACATAATGACTATTCCCCAGCTCTTGTTCAAATTGTTCTTTCTCGGTGGCGGAAAAAAACGAACTATGCGGATCATAACAACCCGCCAGGGTATTAAGATAAATGAGGTCCAGCGCCTGCGTCAACCCTCCAGGGCTTTGGGTCAGGCGGTTAATTCCCCGTTTAAAGGTATTTCTTACCCTTTTTCGCTGATAAGTTTCTGTATGCCTTCGGCCACTATCGAGGTCTTCCTGTACATTTTCCATCACGGTCTGTCCATAAAGCACTGCCAAATGACCCCGCATACCTTCCAGATCCTCAGGCGCTAGTGAATCGACTCCCCTTTGCAACATTGAGGTATCTACAGGCACCTCCGACAATCGGTCGATCAGCGAATCCGCCTCCCGTATACGTTGCTGATAAATGCTTTTAACCAGGTCCAGAAAGTTAGTTTGCTCATCGCGGATCTGATTATCCAATTGATAGCGATATACTTCCAGACGGTCCATATCAGGCTTCAGAAAAATAAAATGCTGGTCATCCAGCTCACTGATAAACTGATCAAAAAAGATAGCGGAAAAGTTGCTGTCCAATATTCGTGGCTGGGTATGGAATTTCTCCGCCATACGGGTAACCATATAAGCATCCACGGCTACCTGGTGCGGCGTTTGACCCATGGACACCCCAACGCAACCAAACAACAACCAGACAAAAGGAAACAGGCGTTTGTTCATGGTAATCCAAATTTAACCAAAACCCGCCATGTCTGCCTCAGTCTGGATCCAAAGACTATGTTAACTATTGTTGACCATCAGTCACCTTCACTGCCAGTACCCCTGCCTTCAGCCAGGCGCGCTATTGTTGAGCATACATCACAATTGATGATTTAGCCAACGTACTGAAATAGAGGTTAAACCCGACCAATGCGGCTGTTGCGGTCTGGTCCAGGTCCAGTTTGGTTTTCAATGCGTAAACGGTGATCAAGTATTCGTGAGGGCTACCTGGAGGAGGGCAAGATCCTCCGTATCCTGGCTTACCAAAATGAGTCTGGCTTTGAATAGCACCCAGTGCCAGAATCCACTTCCTGTGGGCGCGTCCTTATCATACATGGTTACAGCAAAGGCCTTGGTGCCGGCGGGAGGATTTTCCCAGTATTTCCGGAGATACGTTATCACCATGACACCCGTTCCTCCTGAAAATGCACTTCCTTATCCCCCTCCAGGATAAAACTAAACAAGTGCCCGTGCACAGAAATCCTGCTCTTGGAAGTAACCTCCTCTGAGCTGTAATGCATATGCAGGTAAGGATCCAGCCACTGCCCCGGGCTGACAAGTTTTTCAGGTATAGAAATGGGCGTCATCTCCTCAAAAATAAGGAACCCGATGTAATGTTGAGCCTGGGCCTCACCCCCCCAGGCTTACCGCCTCCACGGTGCCTTCCTCAGGATCCAGGATCAGAAAGCCATGGTTAACCTGGCAACGGGCAATACAAGGTCCATATAAGTATTGCAGGGAAGGCAGCAATGCGAAAGTGCCAAAGCCCTGGCGATGGATCGCGCTTTCATCGCAGAGGGTAATCCCTTCATGGTGCATATGCCCGGAGACACCCAATACACAACCTTGGGAACGGATAAAGCTCAGGTGGTCCAGGATTTCTTCCGCCCTTTTCGGAAAGGAGGTATGAAGACCATGCAGATCAGGATAGGCGAAGTGGGAGAAAAACCAACGCTGTCCTGCGTAATCCCTGATCAAAAAATCAGGTAAGGACTCCAGGTAGGACCGGTCTGTTTTCGTCAACAGCGCCGATAGCTGCACATCTTCATACAGGAACAATCGACCTTCAGAAAGTGTTTTTCTTTCCATAAAATCCAGGTCATACCAATCCGGCGGGAAGGGAAAGCCTCCGGTAAACCGGGGGATTTTTTTAACCTGATAGAGGTCATTGTTGCCAATGACTACTCCGGAACATATATCCCTGACGATGGCAATGCATTCGTGCGCGCTGCGGGTATCCAGATAAGGATAGGTATTGACCTTAAAACCAACTATATCCCCCAAACAGATCACCTCCGTACAACCAGCCAGCTCCATGCGCTTCACGGACTCGCGTAAAGCCAATACGTCTTCATGAATATCTCCTATCACGCCGATCTTCATGCACCTGTCCCCCTTTTATAATTTATGCCCGTGGCCTTGGATAGGGAAACGGTTTTAGCGCCATAATGGGCGGCATAACGCTCCACCCCGTCCACCCATACGTTAGATACGGAAGCGATCGCTCTTTCGGTACGAAAAGCAACCAGGTCAGCCCTTTTCCCTATGGAAATGGATCCCACCTCCTGTTCGAACTGCAACAACTGAGCGGGATGAAGACTGACCATATTGACCGCCTTGGAGGGATGTATGCCCTCTTCCATCATCTTTACCACACTTCCCAACATGGTTGGAAAATGATAATCACTGCAAAGCATATCCACCAGGTCTTCTTCCATAGCTTCCTCACAAGACAGGTTACCGCAATGGGACCCTCCCTTGTAATAGTTGGGGGCGCCCATGCAAACCCATAATCCCAACTCCTTAGCCTTCCTCGCCGCCTGTAGCGTGGTAGGCATTTCCGATAATACCGCTCCCGCATCCTTGGCTTCTATCACGTGGTTAACCGTGGTATCATCATGGCTGCCCAGGATACATTTACCTTCAAAGGCCATCTGTATAGGAAGCCGGTGGTTAATTTCCCTGGCCAATTGGAACTTCGATAAAAGCTGATCCCTGGCCGCCTCCCAGGTGCAGCCATTTTCCTTCATCCGCATCTCGATCTGCTGGTTGAAGGAAAACTGTCTTTCTCCAGGTATATTTTCATTGTACACGACCATATACAAACTTTCGAGTTGATTCATTTCCATGAGGTGATCTAGCACAGAATGCGTATTGGGATCAATTCGCGCATGCAGGTAGTGTCGTAACAATAAGGTAGGCCGAAGCTGATCAAATTGGGTAGCCATTCGTATGGCCTCGGAAAAATTCCTGTTTTTATGCACGTTATCCGAAAAGCTGATGGCACTGAATACAGTGGTAATTCCGCAGGCCGCAGCCCTGACATCTAAATAATGTAACCCAAAGGGCAAAGGAAAAACAGATCCTGGCCTTGGATACAGCTCCTTTTCCAGGTAATCAGAGTGAATGTCTATGCATCCTGGAATCAGCCACGCTCCCCTCAGATCTATTCCTTCAGGATAATGCCTGTCCTTATGAATGGCCGAAATACGCCCATCTTCAATATAGACGGATCCGGTGAAGTGTTCAGTAGGTGTGACGACCTGGGCATTGGTCAAAAGAAAGCGCTGCATGGACGAATATGCAGCTTCAATATTAGTAAGCCATTAGGGTTCCATGAGCTTATAGGTTTTTTTGCAACAAAGACGTCCTGAGCAGGTCACTAGCCTTCTCCATGAGTACGATAAGGACCACCGTTACACAGATCAGGGCAAAAGCCTCTTTGTAGTGAAGGAGGCGAATGGCCATGAACAACTGAAATCCCACACCCCCGCCTCCGAATATACCCAATCCGATACCAGCCCTGAGGTTGACGTCATAGGCATAAAACATATTGGCAATAAAGGAGGGCAGCACCTGAGGCCAAAGGCCGAAACGGATGACCTGAACCCTGCTGGCGCCCACGGAGTAGACGGCTTCCAATGGTTTGGGTTCCGCTTGCTCTATGACTTGGGTAAATAACTGACCAAAGCCACCTATGGTGGCGAGCAACAGCGTAAGCACACCGGAAAAGGGCCCTATCCCCACGGAAACAACAAATATCAGGATCAGGATTAACGTTGGAATGACCCTGAGCAAGGTCAGTATACCCCTGCATACCATCCTCACCCCCTTCCAGGGCATGGTGGGACCTGCACTACCGAAGGCCAGGGCCAAACCGCCCAATCCCCCCAACAGCGTACCCAGGAATGCCATACACAGGCTTTCCGCTATGGCCATGTATATACCGGCATCCGACCAGAATACCTTGAAATTAGGCGGAGTCATGCTTCCCGCCAAGTCTCTTACATAATGAAATTCGGTAAACAACAGGGCTGGATCAAATCCCATGGCCACGCAGAGTCCGACAAAAACGAATGCCACCGCCGTAGCAATCGTCGCTTTTTGTTTATACTTTATGGAAGGCAGCGTATATCCAGGAACAGCATTCATGTGAAATATTTTTTGCGGAGGTAGGCCGCTCCCCTTTCACTTAAAAATACCAGGACCAATATCAGCAGCAGGGCCATGGAAGCCCTGGGATATTCATAAAGGGAAAAAGCCCTGTATAGTTCCATACCGATCCCTCCTGCGCCTACGGCGCCTAAAACAATGGACAGCCGTATGCTCATTTCGAAACGAAACAGACCATAGGAAACAATGGTGGGTACGATAGGCTGGATCACGCCAAAAAACAATACCTGCACCTTTCGGGCCCCCACGGCTTCCATCGACTCTATGTACACCGGATCGAGTTCTTCAATGGCGTCTGCCAGGAGTTTACCCAACATCCCCACACAACCAATGGTCAAAGACAATACCCCTGAGAAAGGCCCCATACCAAAAGCGGCTACCAGGAATAAAAGAATGACGATTTCAGGAAGGGCTCTTTCGATACCCATTAACGCCCTGACGATAAAACGCACCGGGCGGGGAGCTACATTGGATGCGGCGGATAAAGCAAAAAAAACAGCAATCAGGGTTCCTGCAAAAGTGCCCACCAGGGCAATCAATACGCTGTCCAGGGCAGGTTTGAGTAAAGAGCTAAGGGCAGACCAATCTGGCGCCAGCAGGTTTTTAAAGTAAGGCAAACTTTCGTGGATCCCCTTGGCCAGAGAAGCCCAGTTCGTATGGCAGACCATCGAGGATAGCCAGGTAAGAACCCCCAGGACACCTAAAGGAAGCAGGTAACGGAGATACCGGCCCCCTTTGTAGGGCAGGGCACTGGCCCGGTCTCTTTTAGAGGGCAGGGTGCTCATCCGATTCTTTTTATAAGACAGGACGTTCATGGTTATGGTTTTCTATTTGACGAAGCTCTTCTCCATAAATGTCAATCAATTGCTCCTGGGTCAGCACAGGCTGTCCATCGTAGACGATACGTCCCTCTTTGATGGCAATGATCCGGGTGCAATATTTGGCTGTCATTTCCGGTTGATGAAAGACCCCGATGACCGGCATCTCCTCACACAAAGGGCGGATCAGGCGCATGATCACTTTTGCATTGGAGGGATCCAGGTTAGATATGGGTTCATCGGCAAGGAGTAGATGGGGGTTTTGAAAAATAGCCCTGGCAATGGCAACCCTTTGCATTTCACCGCCGCTTAAAGAAGACACCCTAGCTCCTGCCAGGTGGGCAACCTTCACCTTTTCCAAGGCTGCTACGGCTTCTTCTGCCTCTTTATCTTTAAAGCCATAGATCAGTGAACGGAAGGTGCTGATCTGACCCAATCTGCCCACCAGCACATTTTCCAATACGGTCAGTCTCTTGACCAAATGATAGCCTTGAAACACGACACCTATGCGCTGTCGGATCTGCCTTAGCTTTCGGGAAGGAACCTTGCAAATATCCTCCACCCCTCCCCCCGGCAATGCTATAAGTATAGAACCCGAATCAGGTTTCAATAACCCATTCAGGCAGCGAAGTGTTAGGGTCTTACCGGCTCCGCTGGCCCCGAGGACGCCGACAAATTCACCTTTTCTCACCGTGAAGCTCAGGTCATCCAGCACCCTTCTACCTCCCGGTAAAGTCTTGCAGATATGGCGCACCTCTATCATGGAGAAAAATTTAATTTTTTATATCCGAAGGATCTATGCCTTTGACAAGCTTACGCACACCGTCGAAATCAGCATCCGCAAATGGTATATAAGACATAGACGAAACATCATTGGGCATGTAAATGGATAGGTAGGACCGGAAAGCCACCGAGTCATCCTTTTTCATATCCAGGTAAGCCTGTTTTACTTTTTCGGTAAAAGCCGGATTGATGTCCGGACGCATAGCTATTGGATTTTGTTCAATGGGATCTGATTGCCAGAGCACCACTATGTCCCCGGGTTTTATGGTCTTTTCCCGGATGAGCTTATCCAATGCATAATTAAAAGCGCACGCTACATCAACCTTACCCGTTTTTGCCATGAGAATCGAAGCAAAATGAGAGCCTGCAAACAGGGTTTGTTTAAAACTGGTGGTGGGGTCCAGGTTAATACTGCGCAAGTATGCCCTGGGAACCAAATGTCCTGAAGTAGAAATAGGGTCGGCAAAACAAAGCGTCAGGGAATGGGATTTTACCTTGAGGTCATCCATAGAATGAATGCCAGAGCCCGCTCCCGTAACGATTAAGCTATGATAAAACGCAGGTTGGCCATTCCTGCCGGGCACTACGATGGGAACCAATTTCATTTTTTGGGTGGTCAGCACATAGGGAAAGGGACTCAGGTAGGCCATATGTACCTTTTTAGTCATAAGGGCTTCTATGACAGAACTGTAATCCGTGGTTTCCTGAAATACCACGGGCATACCCAGCTTTTTGGACAAATAAGCCCTAACCGGTTCCAGGGCTTTGGTCAGTTCTCCAGGGTTATCCCCCTCATAGATGCCCACCACCAATTGATAAGGAGTACCACTGGGATCCAGGGCGGTCTTACTCCTGCATCCAATCCCTGTTGCTGTGATAACACTCAGGAGCAGTCCTGTTATGATTGCCTTCATGCGGTGACGTTTGTGTATTTATGGAGAAAAGTTTGCAGGTCTAAGAGATCTTCGAAACGGGCCTCTAGTGTTGCCCTGTCCCAATTCCACCACTCGCTTTGCAGCAACTGTTCCACTACCTCATCCGGAAAACGTTGTTTAATGACTTTTGCGCTAACGCCTACGGCTACCTGATAAGGGCCCACGTCTTTGGTAACGACGGCTCCGCTTCCAATAACCGCCCCCGTACCAATGCTTACACCGGGCATGATAATGGCGCCATGTCCTATCCAGACATCATGGCCTATATGGCAGGCATGCTCCTTTCTCCATTCAAAAAATTCCTTGTCATCGGCCTGACCCAAACCAAACGCTTTTCGCCTGTAGGTCATGTGGTGCTGGGTTACCCTCCATTGTGGATGGTTGCCCGGATTAATGCGCACATGGGAAGCAATGGAACAATATTTTCCTATAGTCGCATAGATGATTTGAGCGTCACCGGCGGTATAACTGTAATCTCCGAAAGTAACATCCACCAGGGAAGTGCCCGCGCCCAATTCTGTCCAGGCCCCAACTTGCGAGCGAAGGATATGGCATCCGGGGTGAATGGTAGGCGTATCTCCCAGCGTGCGCGCAGCAGCAGGTTGTCCTTCAGGATAATGGTCAATGTAAGTCATGTTGGGCATTTAAAAGTAATAGGAAGGGTAGGACGGGGCCGTCTTAAATTCCGATAAATGTTCGTATCGCTTAAGTCCAGTCTGGTCCAGGTAAAAGGAGAGGGGTGTACGGAAATGATCCTGATTGATCTGATATACGGAGGCTCCCAATGCCCGCTTTTGCGTGGGGGTCAGTTCTTGTGCTACATAGGCCAGGGATACATGACCAATGAAAGGCCTGGTGCATTTTATGTCTAATCCACCCATGACTTCATCACCATAGAGCCCTTCCCGAAAGCGCAAAATTTTTTGATAAGCTGACTGGTTCTCAAATACCCCTAAAGCTCCCAAGGCGGTACCGAATATGGAAAGACCGATCAGGTTCATGACGAAGCCACCCCGGGCGCCCATTGTCCCCATATCAGTCCTCGCGATCCCGTTAGCGTCTCCGGCGATCGCACGAGCGTCTCCGGCGATCCCCTTAAAAGCCTCCCCTACCCATCCGGGAAAATCTGGCTCCAGCCCGGGATTGTATATATGCTCCAGAAACCGGGAGGCCGAAAGGGTGTTGGCAATCGTTTGGTGAAAACTCGACGGAGGCAACAGATAGAGGGATCCTTCCCAAGGACAGGAGCTCACCAAATCCCGTTGCACTTCCGTCAATGCTTCTGGTAAAGAGGCATTCCTGGGGTGATCGGAAACCATCGTGATTACGGCAAAGCCTGGGTAAGGATTGGGGATCCATTGTCCATCCTCATAGCGGTAATTCCCAGATGGGCGCACCTCCGAAGCCCTGCTGATGAGCTGACCCTGTTCCAATTCATGGAATTGACGGGCCGTATATGCTGAAAAGGAAAGATCTTGTGCCATACTACTTATGTGCTGTTTGCATGACCATGGAACCAGCAACCATGGTATGGGTCACCATGGGTATATCATCTATTAGCCGAACAACGAGTAAGTCTGCTTCTTTCCCTTCTTCCAGGCTACCCGTTACACCTGCTAAACCGGTCGCCTGGGCAGGATGCAGGGAGGCCAGGTTGACGGCATCGGGCAGGCTTAAGCCATAGGCCCTATGCAAACGGAATATGGAATGCAAGATAGACGCCGGATAGTAATCCGAACAAAGTATACCCACTGCACCCTGGGTAACAGCTTCGGCTATACGCAGATTCCCCGACAAAGAGCCGCCCCTCAATACATTGGAAGCGCCTCCAGCTACGTGCATACCCATACTGGAAGCGTGTGCTGCCGCCTCCATGGTGATGGGAAATTCGCAGATCTGAACCCCCAGGGCTAACATATTATCCACCTTTTCTATGCTGTCATCATCGTGAGAAGCCACCGCAATACCCAGCTCCAGTGCCAGGTCAATGAGTTGGCTCAACTGTTCTCCTTCCACTTTGGGGCGACTCAACCTCAGGGCTAATTCTTCTTCAAATTCTGATTCACTTTTTCCCTGGGACAGGATATGTGCCTTAAAATTCGTTTTATTGAATTGGCCCTGACCAGGGGTATGATCCATAACAGACAGCAGGGATATAGATCCACCCTCCAGTAAAGCCAGGCATTCCTCATAAGCCTTTATGCCGCTGAGTTCAAAGCGCAGGTGGATCTTGTTGTGCAATAAGGTGGGGCCGGCAGCCATACGGGACACTTCGGCAAACACTTCATTGCGGCTATACTTGCTCCGGGAATGTGTTTCCGCGCTTTCGTAGCCCAGGTGAAGGGAATGGAATACCGTGGTAATCCCACAAGCGCTCATTTTGCGTTCCAGCTCCCTGGCGGCAATGGCAATGGGAATATCGGCTCCCGGCCTGGGTATGATTTCCATATCCATGGCATCGGTATGTATGTCAATAATCCCGGGCATGACGATAGCCCCTTTTGCATCCAATACCTGCAATCCTTCCCTTTCAGGAAGATACATGCCTTCCTCCCATTGTCCAATTTCCCTGATTTTTGTTCCTTCCACCCATACAAATCCGGGAGAGAGTACCTCTGTAGGTGTTATCACCTCAGCATTGGTGATCATCCATGCGTGCATATGAAAACTCGTTTTTTATAGTGATGGTTGAATGCTGTGTACAATCCTTCCCGATTGCAGGTGCAACCTTCTATCTGATAACCGATCCAGGACATACTCATCATGAGAAATACAGAGCACAGAAGTCCCTGCTGTTTTAAGGGACCGGATCAGGTCAATGACTACATCTTTGGTCCGGGTATCCAGAGAAGCCGTAGGCTCGTCGATCAATAACAACCTTGGCCTGGAAATAATGGCCCTGGCCACATTGATGCGTTGTTGTTCGCCTCCGCTAAAAGTGACCGGATAAGCATCCCATAACCCCTTTGGCAAACCCAGTCTTTCCAGCAGGTCTTTTGCCGCTTCCTGAGCAATGGCCCTATCCTTCAAAATGGGCATTAATGGTTCGCTCACCACGTCCACGGCCGATACCCTGGGGATCACACTCAGAAACTGGGAACAATAGCGGATCTCGGTTTTTCTTAATTGAATAATCTCGTGGTCACCCGCTGAGGCCAGGTCAATTACCCTACCCTGGCCTGTTCTATAGAAAATATGGCCTGCGCTGGACAGGTAGGTTCGGTATAGACATTTCATCAGGCTGGACTTTCCGGAACCCGATTTGCCCGTCAAGCCTATAATCTCCCCTTCTGCAATATCCAGGTCGATGGATTCCAATGCCTGTATCCTTTTTTCTTTGAGGATATGCAACTCAAATTGCTTACTCAACCGGCGGACTTCAACGATGTTCATATGGTCAAATAGATTAGAGTAAAGAACTAACCAACAATTGGGTATAAGGGTGCTGGGGATCTTGCAGGATCTGATCGGTTAGCCCGCTTTCCACTACCCTTCCGTTTTTCATAACCAAGGTCCTGTCGGTCAACATGCGGATAACAGAGAGGTCATGGGACACAACAATCATGGCTACACCCAGTTCCTGTTGCAGCTCCCGGATCAGGTCCAATACCTTAGCCTGGACAGAAACGTCCAGGCCAGTCGTTACTTCATCTAAAAACAATAAGGGCGGGTGATTGGCAATGGCCTTGGCGATCTGGACCCGCTGTTGCATGCCCCCACTGAAGGAGGCCGGAAGGTCATCCATACGCCGGATGGGCACTTCTGTTTTCTCCAGCAGGAAGGAGGCCCTTTCCCTTATCCTCCCCACGTGCATATGCCCGGCCATGATGAGCTTCTCTGCGATATTCCCCCCCGAAGAAAAGCGGAAGTTTAAGCCATCCCTGGGATTTTGATAGACCACCCCCATGAGGTGATGCCGGATGAAGCGTTTTTGTTGGCCCGAGACATGCAGCATGTCCACAGCCCCATCCATATAGGGCCGTAACCATGCATTACCCACCGATGGTTCCATATCAAAACAAAGCAGCTTCACCACGGTACTCTTACCGGAACCACTTTCACCAACGATGCCCAGCACCTCTCCGGGATACAAATCAAAACTCACGTCTGCGCAAGCCACGATGCTATCTGTGTCGGGGCATATATTGGATTCAAAAGACGGGCCTGTTTTGGAAAGGGTATCCGGGCCGGGTTCACCGTATATTTTTGTCAGGTTTTCTACCCTTAATAACCACGGGTGTTGCTGCATGCTCATAAATCAATTTTTGCCAGGTAAGGGTTGAAAAAAGGATTCACTTCTGCTCCAGCCTCCAGCTTGTCCAGAAAATTGCTGTCGTTGACTACGTGCATCCTGGATCCATCGTCCAAATAGAGTTCATCCAGGAAGGCGCGGGTATATTTGGTCTTATAACATCTTTGGTCCCCGAACTGCTCAATATTGAATTTGACGTCCTCAAATTCGAGGGGTTCCACAGTGGTGAAAGGAGGTACCGCGTATAAGCGCTTTTCCCTCCCGGCTCCAAACAGATAAAGGGTTTTCGCCTGAGAAAGGTTGGGTATATCCCAACGGGGAATGGGGGAAGGAGCCATTATATACCGTCCGTTTACTTTTACAGGATACCCGGCACCGAGCATAATATCCCCATGCCTGACAAAGGACTCATAGAGAGAGACCCACATTTTTGCATAATCCGCCTCCCCATGCATTTGCCGGGTTTTGAACTCGTAGCGTTCCACCGACCGCAAGGGTTCAGGTTGTGGCACCTGAAAAATAAAGATCTGATCTTCCCTGAGCGCTTCTTCTGTGATACGGTGCCGGCTTTGGATGAGGGTTGCATCAACCGTATCATACGTTGTTTGACACTGGGTCATACTTTGAATGAACTCCCGGAGATTACAGGCATTGACGCTGGCATCACTGCCCTGATCTATGACTTTGAGGACATCCTCTTTCCCTATAAGGGACAAAGTCACGTGCAGCCCCCCCGTACCCCAGCCTCTGGCTATGGGCATTTCAGGGGAAGAATAAGGTACTTGATAACCCGGAATGGCTATGGCTTTGAGCAACTTTCTCCTGATCTCCTTTTTGGTAGATTCATCTATGAAGGCAAAGTTGTACCGGCTTTGATATTTGGTATAGGGAGTCATGGTGTGACGGCGGGTTGTGTCGTGACGGTGGGCGCTGACGTGACGACGTTTTGAGTGGATCGCTTGACGGCAGCCCTTACATTGTTGAGGCCTGCCTGAAAGGTGACATAGTGAGGTAGCTTAAGGTGGTTGGTGAATCCCATGGATTCTATTCCTTCGGTATGGTAGAGTACGAACTCCTGGTCGTTGGGCGGGGAACTGGGATCCGGAGCGCGCATAGTCCTATCCAGGATGCCCATACAAATGGCTTTGGTATCGTTCTGTCCAAAGCATAGTCCATATCCTATACCATATAAGGGAGCCTCTCCTTTTTTAGATTGTTTTTTCATGGATATCATTTCGGCTTCTGTCACGGCAATCTTACCTACATAACGTATTCTCCCACCGGGATCCTTTATCCTGAGTGGTACCGTACCATAGCGCAATTCTGCTACCGTTGGATGGTCACTACCGAAACCCCGCATGCTGCTGTATCCCAAAGCCATCAAGCCACCGGTTTCTGCCCTGGACATCATTTGCAATCGGGCAGAACGAGGGGCTGGAAACCGTATGGCTTCCCTGGTAATATCCTTCAGGGTCCTGTCTTCATCACCCGCAACGGATTGCAACAAACCTTCCCTTTTCAGCAGGTCTATGACCTTTGCATACGTAGTGACTTCCTGAAGGTGGTTCTTATCCAACCTGGATTCAAACTTCTGCAAAAAGGCCTTCATGTCCTCCAGGGTTTCATTGACCTTTGCTGTATCCATTATCCTTTGGGTATAGTCCCGGGTAGGCCCCAACACCTGTCCGCCCGGAATTTCCCGGAACGAAGCAGAGATTTTCCTGCGGATGAACATCTCCCTGGTTTGTATGGGCTCCGCATAATAACGTCGTTCCAGGGTGGTAATGAAAGCCCTTAAGATAAAAGCTGCTTCAAAGACTTCTCCTTCAGCTTGCTTCAAGGCAATGGCTGCATATTCAGGCGCGTACAGTCCGCCTTCGCCGATCACTTTATCAACTGCCAGCCGAAGTTGGGCCGAAATTTGGGCCACCTCCAGCGGAGTCGTACCTTCCTTTACCCGGTAAAACTCCACCAACTCTCCGGCGTGGTGAATGGCGTCTGAACCGCCCTTAACCGCTACATATCCCATAATTGAATGGTATTTATCAGTGTACTTCTATCTGCGTGCTTCTGGGTAGGGATCCTATCCATCCGTATGGATCGGCCAGGATCAGGTCTACACCCAGGGGGAATTCCTGGTTGCACGCACTCCACTCAGTAAAGAATTCCCTGCTTAAACCGGAAACGCCCAGGTAGCGTTCCTTTTCAATGCCCGGCCCTGATAAGGTCAACGTAAGGACAGGGCTATGGGACGCTTCCGGCCTCTTACGCTCCGGTTGCTCGCTCTCCCCGCGAAGCTCCCCCTCGGGCGTCAACCGTTCCACCAGGAGGCTCCCAGGTACCAACGCATCCACACTCAGTACAAGCGTAGCTCCTTCTTCCGGGTAGGGCAGCGTGCCGCGCTTTGCCTTGCTGATCCACATTGCATCAGCCCCACTCAGAAACAGAAAGTCAGCCTCCGCTCCAGGAGCAGGGCGCCCAAAAGTCTGGGTCTTCAAATAAGCGTTGATCTCCGCAGCACCAATACCTGCCGCAAAAAAGGTTACGTCCGCATTGAGCAAGGCAAAAGCCACCAGGGCCGCTCCCTCATGTATACCGCCAGGAACATGTAGATCCATCCTGTCCAACCGATTCAGTTTCCCAGGTCTGGACATGCAGTCTAATAATTGCCGGTAATGCCGTTGGGCATCAAATACGGGGTCATAAACTATTTCCCTATGCATAATTAATCCTGTTCCATGAGTTTGAAATCCACTTTGGTGCGCTGGATATGGTTGTATTCCACGACGTGCGCTTGTGTAACCAGGGCGTCCTGTTCCTTTAAAAATTGCATGATCCGGTCGTAGTGCGCATCATTTAATTGAAGCGCAGCATCCAGGAAGGCTATGCAATAACACCTGACGGGTTCGTCTCCCAGGCAAATGCCAAAGCCAACCTGCCCCTGCAAAACCACCTCACATTCTGTGACCAGGGCTTCCCCCAGGTAAAAGGGTTGCCCCTCCACGGAATCTTCGGCAGGAATCATCACCGTGCACAAAGAGGGGTCTCTGGAGACCAAGGTTTGGTAAATGCCTTCCAGGCTTTCCACAAAAGACTTGAGGGCTTCGAGGTTACACTCGCAAAGAATGAAGTCTACGTCTATCATCATCTCCATTATTTAGATAAATCTAGGAGAGAAATATTTGGAGATGATTAGGCAGTATATACTATATTGTTAGGTTCTCATTATGAAACCATAGGGAGGCAGCATTTTCATCATAGGCTAATCAATGGCTCATAATGCCTTCTCATTTAGTCGGTATCCTACTGATCGTATGGTTTCTATACCATCTTTATAAGCCCCGAGCTTTTTCCTCAAGCCGGCTACCTGTACATCCACCGACCTTTCAGCAGCAAAATAATCCATGCCACTGACCCTTTCCATGATCTGATTCCGGGAAAACACCTTACCGGGTTGCTTGGCCAACAATTCCAACAAACGGAACTCCACAATAGTCAGCTCCAGGGGTTCATCCTCCAGGTATACAGCATAACTGGCCAGGTCCAGTTTTAGTCTCCCCCGGATTATGGATTCCCGTACATCTTTTCCCGACAAGGCCGTAAGCTCGACAACTTTTCGCTTCAGGATCTTTTTGATCCTGGTGAGCATCTCCCTCATGCGTACCGGTTTGCTGATAAATTCCTCCGCGCCTACCTCCAAGGCAGTCACTGCATCAATCTCATCGCTTTTGCAAGTGAGCATAACAACAGGTATCTCCTGGGTAGTAGGATGCTGCTTGAGGTTCCGGCAAAAATCAAGGCCATCCATTTCCGGCAACATCCAATCCGTAATCACCAGATCGGTATTTTCCACTGTGATGTACTTCAATGCATCCACGGCATTGTAAAAGGCCTTTATATCATAACCTTCTGAGGAAAGATTGTACTTAAGCAGCTCTATGGTGTCTGGGTGATCATCGATCAGCACCAATTTGTTCTTTTTCATTCCCCTATAATATATATCGTATGTGAACCAAATTTTAGGTTAATGTTAAATACTGAAGAAATGAGAAAATTTCTTGCCAATCTAACAAAGCATTAATAATTCCATAACATTAACCTCATATTGTAGTTAATTAAGTCCATTAACATTTTGATCGTTTCCATACAATGAATTAACGAACAGCTAATCAATTCCGAATAAACCCCGAAAAGTAGCAGTTGATCTTCGCCCACGGGTGCATATACTACCGCGGAACTAAGATATGGCGCTACTATTTTACATCATTGGCGCATCCGGTGTCGGAAAAGACAGCCTGATGCAATACGCTCGCAGAACCATTAATGGATCCCAGCCATTGATGTTTGCACACCGATATATCACCCGCCCACCCAAAGAAGGTGACGAGAACCACATTTACCTCAGCACCAAAGAATTTATCCAAAGAAGAGACAGTGGCGCTTTGGCCCTTCACTGGGAAAGTCATGACCTATATTATGGTATAGGCAGAGAAATAGACCTATGGCTACAAGCCGGTTGTTCCGTGGTGGTGAATGGGTCCAGGGCACACTTGCCGATCGCCCTGGAACAGTATCCCCACCTCGTTCCTGTACTCATAGAGGCCGACCCCGACATTATCCGGCTCAGGTTAGAAACCAGAGGTCGGGAAACCACCGATGACATTGAAAGAAGATTACAGCGCAAACCGGAAATCACCGACAGATCCGGAGGGACCATCATCATCCGGAATAATGGCCCGCTGACCCAGGGAGGAGATGCGCTGATTACCCTTTTGACCAATTACCAAGCTACGATTTCAACATTTTAACCAATCAAACCAATGAGACAAAAATTGACACAGCCAGCAGCTTATGTCATCATGCTGCTATACTGCCTGCTTGCGGGCAGTTCCCTTTTTGCCCAGGAAAAAACGGTCAACGGAAGGGTCACTTCCGGAGGCATAGGCATTTCCGGGGTAACTATTTCAGAAAAAGGACAAAAACATGCCACCGTCACCAATGCCGATGGGATGTATTCCATAAAGGTCAGTGGCCCTAACGCCATACTGGTCTTTTCTTCCGTAGGCTATAACACCCAGGAACTACCGCTGGGGTCTGAACCTACCTTAAGCGTTGTCATGACAGAATCCGACCGCGTACTTTCAGAGGTAGTAGTAACCGCTTTGGGTATACGCAGGGAATCTAAAAGGATTGGCTATGCCATCCAGGAAGTAAAAGGAGCTGAACTGGCTAAGGCCAGGGACCCGAACGTATTCAGCCAGTTGGAAGGAAAAGTGGCAGGTCTGGACGTAGGCACTTCACCAGAACTGTACGGCAGACCCAACCTGGTGCTCAGGGGTAACAAAGACCTCCTGATCGTAGTCGATGGGGTTCCCGTCAGCTCAGACACCTGGAACGTAAACGCAGACGATATCGAAAGCGTGAACATCCTCAAAGGACCCAATGCAGCGGCCCTCTATGGTTTCCGTGGCCTGAACGGAGCCATCATCATCACCACCAAAAGGAATACCAAAGAAGGTAAAGGCTGGCAAGTGGATTTCAACTCCAGCAATATGTTCCAAAGGGGCTTTACGGTAATCCCCCAGGTGCAGACGCAATTTGGCCGCGGTACAGGCTATAAATACGCTTACAATGCACCTGGCGCTTTCCTGCCTGGAGAAACCTTGTATGACTATGGACAGCGTTTGGCCATCTGGGGTCCCCGTATGGATGGACAAAGTGTGGTTCAATACAACAGCCCGTATGACGCCGCCTCTGGTACCTGGACAGGCACGTCCTACAATTCCATAGGCAAAAAGAACCTTCAAAATTTTCTGGGCGTAGGCTTCCTTTCCACGGATAACGTCTCCTTTTCTGCTTCAGGTAAGAACATAGACTTCCGTGGATCTTACTCCCATATCTTCCAGAAAGGTCAGGCCCCCAACACCAGGATTAACATGGACAACATCAACCTGGGCGCAGATTTCTCATTCAGCTCCCACTTAAAGATGGACGTCAACGTGAACCTCAACGAGCAATACTCTCCCAATATACCCGACGCCGATTATGGTCCAAACAGCTACGTATACATGTTTAACGTTTATGGACCTGCTGATTTTGACGTGCGGGATTTGAAAAATTATTACAAAGGTCCACAGGGCGTACCAGGTTTAACCCAGTATAACGAGAACTACGGCAGGAGCAACAACCCCTACTTCATGGCCTATGAATGGTTAAGGGGCAAGTATAAAACCGATGTATACGGATATGCCAGACTGACCTACAATTTCAACAAGGACCTCAACCTGGCCCTTCGTTCCGCCGTTACGACCTGGAGCCAGCAATTAACAGAAAAAGTTCCCGCAGGTACCATCCTCAATGACTACCTATCCTGGTACTATCCAGGCTGGTATGGTGATTACCGCCAGGATGACCGCAGCCTGTTAGAAAATAACACAGATCTTCTGCTTTCCTACAAGAAGACCCTGAATAACTTCTTTCTTTCCGCCAACCTGGGAACCAGCGAAAGGTCTTATCGCTATAATTCTACCTATGGTACCACCAGGGATCTGGCCGTACCAGGGGTATATAGCTTCACCAATTCCCAAAGCCCTGCGCTGCTCTATAACTTTGGTTCCAACATGCAGGTATTCAGCGGGTATTATTCTATAGACCTGTCCTATAA
Organism: Beijerinckiaceae bacterium; assembly: GCA_903970475.1. Taxonomy (GTDB): domain Bacteria; phylum Bacteroidota; class Bacteroidia; order Chitinophagales; family Chitinophagaceae; genus Dinghuibacter. The sequence continues at coordinate 38,412 of CAJCIQ010000021.1, read as the reverse complement.
GAACTATATCAACTTGTCTGCCACCGGCAGGGTTGACAATCTGTCTACCTTACCTTCCGCCAACAATACGTTCTTCTATCCTTCTGTATCCGCGTCCACTTCCCTTGGCGATTATATCCGTCTCCCCAAAGTCATCAACTTGTTTAAGCTCAGGGCTTCCTATGCCGATGTAAAAGGTGGCCTGACCCAGGCCCAGGCCGGGTCTGCTTACTATATGCTTACCGGTACGACCCTCAACAGCGGGTTACTGGGTTATGGCATGGAGCAGTATTCCGCTTATGATGGTCCTTCCTATAAAAACCAAAGTGCCTATACCGTTACCTCTTATTATAACAGCCAACCTTCCGTATCCTATTCCACCAATATTGCCAACCCCTCGTTGAAACCCTTCAATATACAGTCCTATGAAGCTGGTTTGGATTACCAGATGTTTGAAGGCAGGATAGGCATCAACTTCACTTATTACCAGAACTTCAATGGCCCGTTGATCTATCCGCTACCAGTAGCCTCTTCCACCGGTTATCAGACCCAGAACGTCAATGCCATTGAGTCCGAGAAAAAAGGGGCAGAACTCGTCCTTAACCTGACCCCGGTTAAATCCAGGAATTTCCGTTGGGACCTGTTGCTGAACTGGTCAACCTACAGGGAATACCTGCATAAGGTCGTTGGAAGCGAACATTCCGTCGAATTAGGTACCGGTGGTGCAGGCACCCATGTCTTTAACGTGGGCGATCGTCTGGATGCATTTTACAGCACCGGCTTCGTCAGGGACCCTCAAGGCAACATTGTATTCAGCTCCGGCGAACCCATGTCCGCGCCTTCAGGCATCAGCCAGTACAAATTCCTTGGTTATCTGGATCCTAAATTTTCTTACGGCATCAACAACCGCCTGACTTATAAAAACTGGAGCCTTTCCTTCCAATTCGATGGCAGGGTAGGTGGTGTTATTTACGACGATATCTGGTATCATGCCATGAATGGCGGTACCGCCATTGAATCCGATCAGGGCGCCTTGGGTGTTGCCCGTAATGCCGAGTGGGAAACCACGCAGCAAGGATCGGTGGCTGCAACGCCCAAATATGTGGGTCAAGGCGTAACCATCACCGGTGGCACCCCCAGCATTGTTGGCGGGGTTATCACCAACCAGAAAGACCTTACTTATTCGCCCAATACCAAGGCGGTGACCGTTCAGAGTTACCTGTCCAGTGGCCTGGGTTCTGCTTTCGATGAGTTCTACACCATCAGCCGCACTTTCGCCAAACTCCGGGAAGTTCGTCTTACCTATAACTTCAGCCAGAAAGTGTTGGGGCATGGCGTATTCCGCAGCGCCGCCATCGCTTTGGTGGGCAGGAACCTGCTCTACTTCGCCAAGCGTAAGGACTTTGACATTGATCAATACGCCAGCGGTTTCGACATGTATACACAAGGCCTGACAGGATCCGGTCAAACAGGTACGTCTAATGATGTGACCCTGTCCTCGTCCACCTCCCGTTGGTTTGGACTAAACCTGAACCTTGGCTTCTAAACCCATTTAAAAAGAAGAAAATGACAAAGACTATCATAAGAACCCTGATCCTTTTAGGAGGAATTTCTATAGGGCTGGCCAGTTGTCAGAAAGGAAGTCTTCTGAATAACCCCAATGCCGCCAGCAGCAGTACCACCGTTCCGGTATCCCTGATCTTCAATAGGGTAGCCAACGAGATTTATTACGGCGGAGATGTGATGGATGCCGTAGGAATCACCACCAACTCCAGCTCCGGAGCCGCTCAGAACGAAGGCCCCTGGTCCAATGTCCATCGCTGGAACCAATTCTATGTATCCATGTACTCTTATTATTGGGGATACAACTCTTACAACTGGTCTAACTCCGCTACTATGTACAGTGTACTCAAATACCTGGAGTTGATGGAAGGCCAGATGAAGACCCAATTCGGAAGCTTACCCAATCCATATACGGGTTTGGATAAGTTCTTCAGGGCCTACCTGTTCATTTGGTATACCCAACGCGTAGGAGACATACCCATGGATGAAGCGGGTAGCACGACCAACCTGACGCCTACCTACAACACCCAACACGACGTCTATCAGCATTGCCTGGCCTTGCTGGATACCGCCAATACAGATCTTGGAGCCATCGTTGCTGCCCAGGGTAACAATACCGTGTCCGGGGACATCTATGGATTGACCGTGGCCCAGTGGCAGAAAGTGGTTAATACCTATAAATTGCGTGTGCTGATCAGTTTGTCCAGGAGGGCAGTTGACAATGCCGACCTCAACATCCCTACCCAGTTCGCCAACATCATCAATAATCCTACCCAGTATCCGCTGATGTCTTCCATAGCAGACAATCTTCAGTTTACCTATAATGCGGTCACCAATAAATATCCGCTTGCGCCCAGTTATACCCAGTATGACTTTTATTCGGCCATGAGCAAGACCTATTTGGACATCACCACCGCCAACGAAGACCCCCGCACTTTCATCGCCGCTACCCCCGCCCCTGCCCAGATCGCAGCCGGAAAAAAAGTAAGTGATTTTACAGCCTATGTGGGTGCAGACATTGACACGGTACTACCGAATCTGTATACCAACTCCCAGAGTGGGCTCTATTCTTACCCCAACTATCTCCGGTATTTTAAGGATCCTTCCGGCGCCACCCAGGAACCAGCCATTATCATTGGTTACCCTGAAATGTGCTTCAACATTGCCGAAGCTGCCAATAGAGGCTGGATCAGCAGTTCCCTGGCCTCCACCTGGTATACCAATGGGATCCTGGGAAGCCTGGCTATGTATAAATTGGTAGACGGAACCGTAATCCCCATAGGGGATGATTACGGAAATTCATTAGGGTCTGTAACGGCCAGTGTCTCTACTTTCCTGAGCAACCCCAATGTTGTATATGCGGGCAATAACGCCACCGGCCTGACCCAGATCCTCCAACAGAAATATGTGGCCTTCTGGCAGAACTCCGGTTGGGAAGCTTACTATCAATGGAGAAGAACGGGCGTACCGGCATTCCATTCAGGCGGCCCCGGCATTGAGACGAACGGGAATCAAATTCCGCTCCGCTGGCAATATCCCAATGATGAAGCACAAGAAAACACAACCAACTGGCAATCGGCCATCACGTCCCAGTTCAGCGGAACAGACAATATTTTCGCCACCATGTGGTTGACCAAATAACCCGTACCATGCAGCACTCAATTTTGCACAAGATCGTTCTCGCTCCATCCACGCCGGCAAACAGGTTGTCGGCCAGGTTGTTTCTCCAGGCATCGGCACTGAGCGTTCCCTTGCTGGCCTTGACACTGCTGGTTCATTTTCAGGTAAGCGCTCAAGTCAGCGATAGCGCCACCCGCGCCGTTCCCGTGCATGGAGCGGTCAATTTCCGTGATTTGGGTGGCTACACAGCAGCCGATGGCAAACACGTGAAGTGGAACGTCCTTTACCGGAGTGCCGACCTGAGCACCCTCACCGATAAAGACCTGGCACTAATGGATTCCTTACATATACGCTACGACGTTGACCTGAGAGGAACAGCTGAATCCGCCAAAGCCCCAGATCGGATGAATCCACAAACCGATTATATTCTTTGCCCGGCAGGTAGCGACAGCCTCCAGGACTGGTATAAGCATATGGCCGGTTTGACGAGTGGAGACTCCCTGATGATCGCTTTTTATGCCAATACCACTTATCTGACCGATAGGTATAAACCCCTGTTCGCCAAAATCCTGGCGCTGCCACAAGGAGACGCACTCGTGTTTCATTGTACCGCTGGAAAGGACAGGACCGGTATTGCAGCTGCCCTGATCTTATATGCACTGGGAGTGAATTATGATACCATCGTGGCCGACTATACCGCTACCAACGTATACAGGCAGAAGTTGAACGACCGGCTGATTCCGGTAATGACCCAGCAAATGCATGTTAACGAGCAAGTGGCCAGGGACATGATGAGTGCCAAAAAAATATACCTGGATGCCACCTTCTCCGCTATCCGGGCTCAATATGGCTCTGTAGATGCCTATCTGCACGATCAGATTGGCTTGGATTCGGCAGCCTTGGCTAGCCTCCGTGCACGGTATTTGGAATAAAACACCTGTCTCCTGTCGCTCGTATGCGTTTCTCATTTGATTCGCGGCACTGCACAACGGAGCCATGGCACTGAAAAAAACCTGGGTAAAAAAAGCCCAGGTTTTTTTGTGCCCTGGCACTCAATCATTCATGCCGTTCATTTATTTAGAAATCTTGTTCATTTTGTTCATTTTTGTATCTCATTAAATATGAACAATTTGGGAATCCTTCCAATAAAATAAATGGCGTACATTGACATTAATGACCGCACAACAAGACCTATTCGAAGGCGACGAAGATTACCTGTTATCCGAATTCAGAAAGGGTAACCCAGAGGCCATGAAACATATCTTCCTGCTGTTTTGGAAAATTCAGGTCTTTTTTGCCCGCACTTATGTACCTGAATCAGAGATAGCTGAGGAAGTAGCCTCTGATGCCTTTTTAAAATTGTGGAATAAACGGGAGGGCTTCTCCTCCATGGCGGCCATCCGCTCCTTCCTTTATATTACCACCCGCAATGGTTGTGTGGACCAATTAAGAAAAGCAAAAAGACTAAGACAAAACAACAAAGATTACCGCTATCTGGAAAGCGACGAGGTCTTCGACGACCCCATGGAGATGGAGGTCATCAACACAGAATTATTGGAGAAAATGCTCCAGGCCATAGATATCCTGCCCAATCAATATAAAAAGGTCATGCACCTCATCGCCTCCGGCATGGGAACTGATGAAATTGCGGAAAAAATGAACCTCTCCCCTAAAATCATCAGAAATTATAAAGCACGGGCAATCATGATGTTAAAGAAAGATCTGGAAGGTAGAAACTTCCTGGTCATCCTATTCCTCCTCTCAGTGGCCCTACGGTAATTCAAAAAAAATTCAAAAATCATGGTGACTTTTTTCAGCCGCTGCGTTTTATATACGGGTAAGGGGTCACCACTACCTGCTAATGCCTCCTAATTATGGAACAAAACCCATTGCATCATGCCTTCAGAATCGTTGAGCTCCTCCACAAACAAGTGGATCAACAGCTCACCGAAACGGAGGCTGATGAACTACAACGGTGGTTGGATGGTGACCCGGCTCGTCGTGCCCTCGTGAAAAAATGGGATGACCCCCAGGTTTTCCAGGAAGCAAAAGATATCTATCTCTCCATATCAGATCCGGAGACTGCCTTTGAAGCCAGGATCGCTCCTTTTCTTCAAGAGGAGAAAAGGAATGTTATTGGAATCCACCGGACGTATTGGCTGACAGGCATGGCCGCATCTTTACTGGTAGCCGTGCTGGGAACTGCGTTCTGGTTTAATTATCGCCACCCCAGTGCATCTGATGCACCTGGAGTAAGCGTTCCGGCCACTGTTCCCGGTAAGTCTGGTGGACTTGCCGGGAATGGGGTCAGGAATACCACAAAAAACAGGGTATCCTTAACCACGGCTGATGGTAAGGTCATTCCTATTGGCGATATGCCCAATGGATGGGTAGCTGAGGAAAAGGGCATGCGCATCATTAAAAGTGCAGATAACACCCTGGAGTATGTACCCACGGGTCAGCCCGCCACTTCCGGCCAAAATACCCTGTCTACCCCCAAAGGAGCAAATTATAAGGTGATCTTACCTGATGGAAGCGTCGCCTGGCTCAATGCGGCAACTACCTTAAAGTATCCCGTAAATTTTGGCCCCCATCAAAGGAAGGTCAGCTTAAGCGGAGAAGCATACTTTGAAATAAAGGATCAGCCTTCGGCTCCCTTTTTCGTACAAATCGATTCTACTCATACCGAAATACAAGTGCTCGGCACACATTTCAACGTGCTGGCCTATGAAGATGATCCTATTTGCATGACTACTGTATTAGAGGGCTCTGTCAAAGTATCCGCTGGCTCTGGGGCCAGCGGGACTTTACAGAAAAACGAACAAGCCTCTCTGAGCACAGATGGCAAACTGAGGATTGTTGCATGCCCCCAGCCCGAAAATGCCATATCCTGGACCCAGGATCGGATTATTCTGAATCGAAACATAACGGAAATAATGAGAGATATTTCCCGCTGGTATGACCTGCCCGTAGAATACCAGGGAAAAATCAAGGACGTTTACCTGGGAGGTATTATCCCCAGGTCAAATGACCTCCATTCTGTGATCAATGCATTGGAAGGGGCCGCTAACGGAGAAATTCACCTAAAACTAGAAAAAGGGAAGATAATAGTAACCCCTTAGCAATGGCATGTATGCTAGACTAACTATCCTTATCTGGATTGTGATCAGTAGCCCCTTGCACGCCCAGCAAACTGGTGCGCGTGTGACTGTGCATGCCAAAGGGGAAAGCCTGGAAAATGTGTTGACGGCTATCCAAAAGCAAACCGGCTGTTTTTTCGTTTACGATATGGCAATCATCAAACAAACGGACAAAGTAACCATAACCCTCCACGACGTCTCCCTAAAAGACGCAATGGACAGTTGTTTGAAGGGCCAACCGTTGACCTACAAATTCTTTGACAACATCATATCCATTATGGCCCTGAAGCCGGCGCCCCCACCGCCTCAAACCTGGGCCCTCAATGGAAGGGTCAGTTCCGAGAAGAAGGAACCTGTGAGTGGCGCTACCCTGCGGGTTAAGGGCACCAATAAAGGCGTCTTCGCTGCCGAAGACGGCACATTCACCCTGGGTGGAATCCATAGTGGTGATACCCTCCTGGTTAGTTGTATTGGCTATCAATCCATGGAAGTACCTGCCAAAGGACATATGGATATCATCATGCACCCCTTTGCCAATTCCCTGGATGAAACGGTGATCATTGCCTATGGCACAACCACCCGAAGACTCAATACGGGATCTGTGGATAGGATAACGCGTATGGATATAGAACAACAGCCTATATCCGATCCACTGGGGACCATAGAAGGCAGGGTTCCGGGTTTACTGGTCACCCAAAGTAGCGGCAACCCCGGTGCCTATTACAAAGTACAGATCCGCGGTCAAAACTCCATTTTACAAGGATCAGACCCTTTAATTGTCATAGACGGTATACCCTTTGCACCCAACAACAACCCCTTAAACCAACTCACATCAGCGGCTAATCCCTCCGGCAATGTAAATGCCGGAGGCCTTAGCCCCCTGGCCCTCATCAGCCCTGACGACATAGAAAGCATAGAAGTGCTCAAAGATGCTGACGCTACCGCCATCTATGGAAGCAGGGGTGCCGCCGGCGTGATTTTAATTACCACCAGAAAGGGGAAGGCCGGCACCGCACACTTCGATGCGCACGTATACTCGGGAGCAGGCACGGTTACCCGTACCATTTCCTTCATGAAAACGGGGCCCTACCTGCAAATGCGCAGGCAGGCTTTTGCCAATGATACGGTTACACCCAATGTAGCGGACGCTCCGGATTTGATGGTTTGGGATACCACCCGTTATACCGATTTTACCAAACTCCTCATTGGGGGAATGGGCAGCACCCTGGATGCCCAAGGCAGCCTTACCGCCGGAAGCGAGCAAACGCAGATATTACTCAGTGGGAGTATCCATAGCCAGGGCAGTGTGTTCCCAGGAGACCTGAGCGATCGCAGAGAAAGCTTCTACACCAGCCTCAATCACCATTCAAAAAATAGGAAATTCTCTGCTGATTTTGTCTTTGACCTTAATTCAGATAAAAACAACAGCATAGCCCAGGATCTGACAACCTACGTCAATCTGGCTCCGGATTATCCTAAACTTACGCAACCGTCCGGTGGATATAGTTGGCAGGATAAAGACATTCCCTATTCGGTCAATCCACTGGCCCTAACCCTGGATCAATATACGGCCCAATCCAATAATTTACTGACCAGGCTGGAAATGACCTATTCCGGATTATTACCCAACCTGAGCTTAAAGGCAAATATCGGCTACAACAGCGTTCAGGTATCGGAGACGGGCATCATTCCCATTGCTGCCCAAAACCCCTCCACCAATCCCAGCGGATTCGCTCAATTTGGGGATAAGTACATGCAGAACTGGATTGCCGAACCACAAGTAGCCTATACCAATCAAATCGGCAAAGGCAGAATTGACCTGCTAGGAGGTACAACCTGGCAAGGGATGAATGCCAATAATTCCATCATCTCCGGATATGGATACCGGTATGACCAACTCCTTAATTCAACCAATGGGGCAGCCGGGTTAAGCAGCAATAACTATAATTCGGAATACAGGTATGAAGCCTTGTTCTTTGGCAGGTTGAAATACAACCTTCATGATCAATACCTCCTTGACCTTTCGGCACGCCGGGATGGATCCAGCAGGTTTGGCCCCGGTAAACAATTTGCCAGCTTTGGCGCTGTAGGGGGAGCCTGGATATTCAGCAAACTACAAGCATTCAAGTCAGCTTTACCCGTATTGAGTTTCGGGAAACTGCGTGCCAGTTACGGCACGACCGGAAACGACCAAATAGGCGATTATCAATACCTGGATATATGGAGTTCCACGCCCTATCCTTACCTAGGCTCTTCCAGCTTATATCCGGTACGCTTGTATAATCCATACTATAGCTGGGAAATCAACCGGAAACTGGAAGCAGCCATAGAATTAGGATTCCTTAGCGACAGGATACTGCTTACTTCGGCCTGGTATAGGGATAGGGGCGGCAATCAGCTCATCCGATACGGACTGCCCCTGCAAACAGGATTCTCCGGTATTACAGAGAATTTTCCTGCCCTGGTTCAAAACGCAGGTTGGGAGGAAGTATTGACGACCAAGAACATTCGTCACTCAAAATTTACCTGGACCACTACCGTCAATGTATCCATCCCCTCTAACCAGCTCGTTTCTTTCCCTGGACTAGCTAGTTCCAGCTATACCAACCTGGAAATAGGCAAACCCTTAAGCATAGTGGATGGTTATCTTTATACCGGCGTCAACCGCGAAACGGGCATATACACGTTTAAAGACCTTAATCATGATGGCCAGATATCCTACCCACAGGATTACGCAAAGAACATAGCCCATCTTTCCCCCGATGTCTATGGCGGCATGGGCAATAGCCTAACCTGCAATCATTGGCAATTCGACATATTTGCCACCTTCAGGATGCAGGCGGGCCCTAACTACCTGTACTATTATTACAACAACGGATATATTCCAGGCACCCTGTACAACCAGCCAACGGAGGCGGCTAACAGTTGGCAGAAACCCGGGCAAACACCAGGCTTTCAAAAATTCACTTCAGGATACAATGCCAACGCTTATCTGGCCGGATATGACCTGGCCAATAGCACGGCTGCTTACACCAATGCTTCTTTCATCCGGATCTCCACCCTGTCCTTATCGTACTCCATTAGCGATGAAAAAAACTGGATGAAAAAATGCAACCTGAAGGGCTTACAATTTTACCTGAGGGCCCAGAACCTGCTGACCTTTACCGGATACAGGGGATCTGATCCAGAAACACAGAACGCTTATGTCTTGCCCCCCCTCAAGATCGTGGTTGGAGGGATCAATATAAAAATGTAGCGTGAAAAGCTATACCAACCATATGATCCTGATGAGCCTTACCGTCCTTATGGTGAGTGGGATGGGCTGTAAAAAATTTGTGGAGGTCGGAGCCCCTCTGGGCCAGTCCACTACCACAGAAGTTTTTTCCTCTGACTCTAGCGCCACGGCGGCCATCAATGGTGTCTACAGCCTGATGATGGGCTCCAACAATAGTTTTGCAGACATCGCCCTCACCCTATATCCGGGTTTGTCTGCCGACGAACTCTATAATACTACGCCCAATCCCCCCGTAGATCAATTCACCCAAAACACCCTGGCTTCTTCCAACATCATGGTGCAAACGATGTTTTGGGGTGAACCATATAGCTACCTCTATCAGGTCAATGCGTTGCTGGACGGGTTATCCAAAACGACCCAGGTAAGTGCTTCGGTCAAAGCCCAGTTAACCGGAGAAGCAGAATGTGTAAGAGCCTTTTGCTACTTCTACCTGCTGCAATTATTTCAACATGTGCCCCTGGTAACCGGGACGGATTATTCCGTCAACGCCGTTTTACCACAGGCTTTGCCCCAGCAGGTGTATGCTCAGATTGCCGGCGACCTTCAAAACGCACAAGGCATGTTGGTCGCCGCCTATCCTACCCCAGGTCCGCTCAGGCCTAACCGATGGACAGCCGCCGCCTTGCTCGCCAGGGTTTACCTTTACGGAGGTAATTGGGTGGGTGCCTATGTAGAAAGCAGTTTGGTGATTGATTCGGCCGGCTATACCTTGGTCTCAGATCCCAATAAGGTCTTTCTGGCTTATAGCAACGAGGCCATCTGGCAACTAGTCCCTGTGGTTCCTGGCCTCAATACCTTTGAAGGCAACACCTTCATACCAGCCGACTCCAATATTATCCCCCAATATGCATTGGATTCCGGACTAATGAATGCATTTGAGCCCGGGGATTTACGCCGGAAAGATTGGGTAGATTCGACCCGGGCAGCCGGACAAGTGTATTATTATCCGTACAAATACAAGGTTCAAACAGGAAATACGGACATAGAAAACTATACCATACTCAGGTTGAGCGAACAGTACCTGATCAGGGCAGAAGCCCTGGATCACCTGGGTAATTTTCAGGCAGCCAAGGCCGATCTGGACACCATCCGGGCCAGAGCCCACCTTCCCGCTTCCCTGGCAACCGATCTGCCCAGCCTGTTGCAAGCCATATATAAAGAAAGAAGAATAGAATTGTTTTGCGAATGGGGACAGCGCTGGTTTGATCTGAAACGTACGGGACAGGCAGGTTCCGTATTGAATCCCATCAAACCAGCCTGGAAAGGGACAGACACCTTATATCCCATCCCCTGGTACCAACTGGTAGCCAATTCCGCCTTAAACCAAAATCAAGGATATTAATTTTTACCGAATCAACTTTTAACGATGAAAAACAAAACCATCCTATCAGTAGACAAAAACGACATGCCTGAAGACGTGTTGATTTCCCGCATCAAAGCCGGAGAAACCCAGGCATACAAATATTTTTTCTGGGAGTATTGCGATTATATAAACCTGTTGAGCAGAGCTTTACTCGATGGCCGCGGAGATGAGGAAACCAAAGCCGTAGTCAGAGCCGTCATGCAGGAAGTCTGGAATCAAAGAAAGACCGGGCGCCTGAAAGCACCCTTAAAGACCTTTCTTTATCAGGAGGTGTATCGCCAAAGCCAGCCCTACCTGGCTCATAAAAAAGAGAAGTCCCTGTTCAAAAAGTTTTTGGGACGTTAGATCCACTCAACCCCGGAGGTCCCGCCTGGACATCCATGTATCCACTGAATAATGGTTGTAGGATACAAACAAATACAGGACGGCGAAATAAACCCCATAAAACAATTGCATAGCTACATTCTGCCATTGCTCCACCATGGTAGATCCAAAAATCAGGATCAGCATCACGAGCAGTCCCAGGTTGAGGGCCACACGGGTCCACAAACCAACCAAGAGCAAAATGCCCGTGATCAATTCCAGGAAAGGCAGGCTATAACCTAAAGCCGTGACCAGCCAAACAGGCAGCGCTGTCTTGGAAAATTCAGTAACCATCCATCCTGTGAACTTATCCAGTTTGGGCAACCGGACCAATCCATGCCCCAGCATACTCAGCGCGATGGGAAGTCTTCCCATCAAGTATGCCCAACTATACTTTTGCATATTCCTGGTTTTACCGAATAAATATACCCTAAATCCCTAATTTAGCCCGGTTAATCAGACTGCTCATCCGTTTCGATTGTCCTGACTATATGAAGTTTATTACCCTTTGCCTGCTCCTGATCAATGTCCAAATGATGGCTGTCTATGGTGCTGACAGGGATAGCCTCATGTCAGCCCTCCACCAGGCCATGGAGTCATCCTCCAAATTCGACCAACAAAAACTTCAAACCATCCAATCCTTACAATCGACCCTGGCCGGTAGTACTTCCCTCTCTCCACTGGCTAAGTATGGCCTCTACCTTCAATTATTCAACGAGTACAAAAGCTTCAAATACGACTCTGCCTACGCCTATGCCCGCAAGTTAGAGGCGGCCGCGGCTCAAACAAAAGATCCTTCCCTGATCATCTATGCACGAATAAAGCTAGGCTTTACCCTCGTTTCATCCGGCCTGTTCAAAGAGACCTTTGATTCCCTCAATACCCTTAATGCCGCGGGTACCCCAGATAGCGTACGTGCCGAGTTTTATTCTTTGATGGGTAGGTATTATTATGACCTGGGAGATTTTGACAACGACGGAAATTATACCCTGGCATACAATAAAAAGGGGAGCGCCTATATTGATTCTGCCCTGACCTTATACCCCTCCAATTCCTTTCAATATTGGTACTTTAAAGGTCTTCAACTGGTTAAGGATGGGAACCTGGACGATGCTTCTGAAAACTTTAAGAAGATCATTCACAGCCCAGACCTGTCGCCTCATCAGCTAGCCTTGGTAGCCTCCACTTTAAGTGATATATATATAAGGAAGGCCGAGTTTGATACCGCCATTGACCTTTTGATCAGCGCATCCATTGCCGACATTCAATCCTCTACCAAAGAAACCTCTGCCATGCTCAACCTGGCGGAGTTGTTATTCAAAACAGGGGACGTTCGCAACGCCTCTATATATATAGAAAGGGCTATGCAGGACGCTGTGTTCTATGGAGCTCGTCAAAGAAAGATCCAGGCAGGCGCCATACTGCCCATTATTGAGGATGAAAAAATTGCCACGGTGGAAGGCCAAAGAAAAGCACTTATAGGCTATGCCTCTATTGTTACCTTATTACTACTGGCCCTGGTGGTGCTGTCTGTCATTATTTACCGGCAAGTCCAAAAATTACGACTTGCCCAGGACATCATTTCCAAGGCCCATGCCCATACCCAGGAAATCAACCATCAATTGGTGGAAGCCAATAAAATAAAGGAAGAATACATTGGATATTTTTTCAATGTTAACTCAGACTACTTTACAAAGGTCGAAAAATTCAAAAAAGCCATAGAACAGAAGATCCTTGACCGGAAATTTGATGATATTAGGTTCCTGGCCGGCAATATTAATCTGAAAAAAGAGAAAGAAGATCTATTGCAACATTTTGATAAAGTGTTTTTGAAATTATTTCCCCATTTTGTAGCGGACTTCAACACTTTATTCAAACCCGAGGATCAAGTCAAACTCAAAGACGAAGAGTTACTCAATACCGACCTTAGGATTTTTGCCCTGATCCGTATGGGCATTAACGACAATGAAAAAATTGCCAAGATCCTGGAGTATTCAGTGAATACCATTTACACTTACAAGACCAGAATTAAGAACAGGTCTCTGGTCGATAATGACGAATTTGAAGACCGGGTCATGCAGATCAGGACCCTGTAATGGTCATAAAATACGCTCACAACATTCATATTTTTATATTATTAATATGTTTTAAACTTATTGTAAATCAATAAGTTAATTTTCTATATAGTTAATATTCAGGGAATATTTTCTATACGGACCCTATATAACTTGCCATCCCTTTATCATCTCATTTTCTTTACTCTCCGATAAACGATTGGACTTGTCAGGTGAATAGGAATCCCTCCTTCTCTGTCCGGACGCCCGTCGTGTTATCCTATTCACAACTACAAAATCACTGTTATGACAAAAATGCGATTGCTTAGGATGGCGTTTCTATGCCCTCTCCTCCTGGCACTTGTTTTTCTCTGCCAGGCCCAAGCACCCACCAAAACTGTTTCCGGAACAATTAAAGACGACCAGGGTGCCCCCATAATTGGTGCAACCATCGTCGTCAAAGGGAAAAAATCGGGAGTGGTTACGGATGCCTCAGGCAATTTTACCATCACGCTACCTGCTTCAGTTAACCTTATTACCGTTTCTCACGTCGGGTATGAATCCCAGGACCTGGCAATCGGAGACCGCAACACCATCGTTACCAACCTGACTACCTCTCGTTCCAACCTGGAAGAAGTAGTGGTGGTAGGTTATGGCGCCCAGAAACGTAAAGACCTTACCGGTTCAGTATCTTCTGTAAAAGGAGGAGACTTCAAAGATCAACCCGTAACCTCACTTACCGCCGCCCTTCAAGGAAGGGCAGCCGGTGTGGAGGTCATTAATGCAGGCTCCCAACCGGATGCCGGCGCTCCGGAAATCATCATCCGTGGCCTGGGTTCCTTGCACCAACCCAACCCTCTGTATATAGTAGACGGGGTAAGGGTTCCTGGTGACCTGATCAATATCCAGGATATTGCATCAGTAGAAGTCCTTAAAGATGCCAGTGCAGCCGCCATTTATGGTTCTGCCGCAGCGGGCGGGGTTATCATTATCACCACTAAAAAAGGCCACGAAGGCAAGCCCAGCATTAACTTTACTACGCGCTATGGGGTGAATGAGCCTAAATTGTATAAGCTTCTCGACAGGGATCAGTTCATCAAACTGCAAAATATACTCAACCCTGCTATTTTTGCCGGCAAAACCGAAACGGATACCCTGCCTAATGTGGACTGGGTAAAGGAAACCTTCCGTACGGGTATTGAACAGAACTACAACTTATCGGTAGCAGGTTCCACTCCGGTTACCTCCTACTTATTCTCCGGTTATTATAACCGAGACAAAGGGGTATACCTGGATAACTGGTCCAATATAGGTGGAGCCAGGGTTAATACAGATTACCAACTGGCAAAATGGTTAAAAATCGGAGAACAATTATCGGTCTCCCAGCGCAGAACCGATCCTTTGGTTCCAGGAAGAACGGACCTGGGCATACACAACGCCCCTTTCCGGTCCCAACCCATTATCCCCGTATATAATGCCGACGGCACCTTTGGATCTGTGCCTCCTGGCTATAACATCGCATTTGGAGGGGCTAACCCCGTGGGATCTATTACCTCCGCAGATGCGGTTGACATTAAAAACAACCTGAACAGCAACATATACGCCGATGTACGCCTGCCCTTGCACCTGGATTTCAGGGCAAACATGAGCTATGACTATAGCCTGGAAACCCAGGACTATTACCAGGCTCCCTACAACATGGGAGCGGTCGTACAGACTTATAACACCTTGTCCAAATATTTTGCTGAGAATACCCAGGTGCTGACCAACGAGGTATTGACCTATAACCAAAGCTTTGGGGAACACCATATCAATGCATTGGTAGGATATGAGCAAATTACCAACAAGTACAACTATACGCTTTCAACTATTTCCTACAATGGACTGCCTACCTTCTCCATTGTGCCTACCTCCAATTCCGTGTATAACGTCATGGGGGAAAATGACCCTAACGGGCTGTTGAAATCGTATTTTGGACAAGTAAACTATAATTACGCTAACAAATATTATATCGCCGGATCCTGGCGTCAGGACGGAGACTACAACGTCTTCGGCCCCAATTATAAAGCTGCGCAGTTTGGCTCCGTTTCCGGCGCCTGGACCATTAGTGAAGAGAATTTTTTCAAAAAGGGGCTGCCCTTTTTCAATCAGTTAAAACTGAGGGGCAGTTGGGGAACCCTCGGCAATAACAACATCGCTCCCTATGCATACGATGGCTTATACTCACAGATTGGTGGCGCATTGGGCGGACAGAACTTCAACACCCTTGCCCCTTTAACGATTGCCACCTCTGTCAACGCCCTGGCCAATCCGAACCTGCGCTGGGAAACCATCACAGAAACCAACCTGGGCGTAGATGGAGAAATCTTCAAAAGCAAAGGATACTTCAGTGTGGAATGGTATAACAAGGTCACCAGCAACATGTTGTATTCGCTGCCCCTGGCCTTGAGTTCTGGCATCACTACTGGCTATACGGTAAACATTGGCAGTGTGCAAAGTAAAGGTGTAGACGTACTGGTTGGTTATAAAGACCACGTTGCCGGCGTGGGGTATGATGTGAGCGCTACCCTGGGCTTCAACAGCAACAAAGTAACCAACCTGGACGGCATTCCTAACGGAGCCGTCTACGATGGCGCCAACTATGTGTACAATGGTAACAATACTTACGGAGCCATGCAGGGTTATACACTTACCATTACAAAATCCGGCTTGCCCTTTGGCGAGTTCTATGGCCTCAAGACAAACGGTATTTTCAAGACCGACGCCGAAGCTGCCGCCAGCGGCGCCCAGCCCAATGCGCACGCAGGGGACCTGGCATATGTCCACGATCCCAAGAATGGAACCACTGTTGGTTCAAGTGACTTTCAACCCATTGGCAATCCCAATCCCAAACTGGTATACGGCATCAATATCCGCCTCAACTACAAAGGTTTTGACCTGGCAGCGCTCTTTAATGGAGTACAGGGCGTGCAAATCTTCAACGGGGTGAAAGCCTATTCCGAATTCCTGTTCTCAGACGGCAATACGACCTCTGCCGTTTTCGGAGCCTCTTACCTGGGCAACAATGGACTGACCTCACAACCCCGTATCGACTATCTGGCAGCCGGACAGACCCAACCCCAACTGGATCCCAACCATAACTACCAGCAGCCCAGCAGTTATTTTGTGGAAAATGGTTCCTACCTCAAATTAAAGAACATCCAGATTGGCTACACCTTTTCCAATCCCCTGTTCACTAAAGCAGGTGTAAGAGGCGCCCGTTTGTTTGTCATGGCCAATAACGTCTTTACCCTTACCAAATACTCTGGAATAGATCCTGAAGTTGGCGCAGCCTATTCCGCTCAAGCTGCCGCCGGAGTCATTAGCTCCAACGTAGGTGTTACCACCAGGGGGATAGACCTTCAGCAACAATACCCCCAGGCCAAGACATTTTCTGCCGGACTTGACGTAAACTTTTAATGCACCATCAACATTATTATAATGAAAAAGATCATATCCGCCGCCGTTATACTTGCAGGCGCCTTCCTGGCCGGTTGCCAGAAGACCCCATCAAGCGTCGGCCCCACCAATGAATATGCTTCCAACAGCTATCCCATCTCCACCGATCAGCTCAACAGCGTATTGGCAGCAGCTTATTCGGAATTGAGGGATCCAGGTTTGTTTGGATTCCAGTTATTGCCCAAAGCGATTTCTAATGCTACCCATGAAGCCGATGCCGGTGGGTACGAGTCAGGCGACCCCTCCTGGCAGGAAATGGGTGCTACGACCTTTACGGTATCCAATACCCATGTATCCGATGCCTGGACTGGTTTTTATTTAGGAGTGAAGGACTGCAACGCCACACTGGACGCTGCCGATTTCTTTGCAGCCAACTATGCCAAACCCGCTGATACGGCTACAGTCCGACTGATTCGCGGCCAGGCCTATTGTCTCAGGGCTTATTACTATATGTGGTTGGAAACCATTTTCGGGGAGGATAACGTGCCCAACCCTACCGGTACGGATACCATGGGCGTAGTGATCTTCAGGCACCTGCCCACCACATTGGCTGAAACCCAACAGCCCCGCTCTTCCATCAAAACCACCTGGGCGCTGATCATCTCCGATCTCACGACCGCCTCCCAGTTGCTCACGGGCCAAAAATGGAGTGGTAATGACTTGGGTCGTGTGGATGCCTGGACAGCAATTGGCTTATTGGGTAAAGCCTATGTATACACCAAAGACTATGCAGACGCAAAGACAGCCCTGCTCAACGTCATCAATAACTCAGGCAAGCAGTTGATGGATTACCAGACCTACCAGAATTCCTTCATCGGCATACCCTCTGCCAAACACAATATTGAGTCCCTGTTCGAAATCAATATTGATTCCGTTTCCAACGGAGACTATGGGGTATATGGCAATAATCCCAACTCCACTTCCATCATGGGGCTTATCTGGCCTCCCTGGGCCCTGGGATCAAACGGTACCGAAGCCTCGGCCTTCAACTTAGGATACGGTAATGAAAACGTTCATGAAAGGAATATCAAACGCTTCGGATACAACCTGGGTTATTATACCCTGGTGGCTAACCCTAACTTCAACAGCAGCGAGCCGCCAAGCCAGTCCAATCCAGCCATGGTCATGGATCCTGCCTATAAAGCCGCTGCCCTGGCAGCCAGGACCAACCTGACCGTTGATCCCCGTCTTTGGATCAATACGCTGCAACCCTGGTGCGACTCTATCATGCCAGACGGCAAAACCTGGTATCCTGTATGTCGCCCCGCTTTTGCACAGGGGGCTACCCAATACGGATTCTCCTGGCGCAAATACGCTCCTGTATTCAACAACATCAACAACCTGGGACCTTCAGACGTCAGCGATATCTACCTGCTACGCCTGGCGGAAATCTACCTGCTCTACGCAGAGGCCTGTGCCAATACCGGGGACAACCAGAACGCACTGACCTATATCAACATGGTTCACCGCAGGGCTTATGGTTTACCTGTCAACCAGGCATCCAGTGTAGATTATGCCTCCCTTTCCAGTACAACACCAGCTGCTGTAGCGGGTGATCCGGTATTGGGCAACAACCCGCTCTACTACGAGAACTGGGCGGAGACCTGGGGAGAAGGCCAATGGTGGAACGATATATGCCGCTGGCATATTGGTGCCAGTGAAGCAGCATTCTTCGGTTATTCCAGCAATGTAAATGGCGGTACAACAGCGCTTAATTTTCCGGATGCCTCTTACACCTGGCCCATTCCCTTAGCAGAACTCCAAACCAACCCAGCCATTGCTGGTCAACAAAATCCCGGATATAATTAATGTCTATTAAGCAGTGTGAAGCACAAAAAGTGTTTCACACTGCTTCTTTCTCAAACAGGCAAATAAAAGGAAACGTATGGATCTTGTCAAACAGGCAAGCAGGATAAACTTTGTGCTCCTATTGATCGGACTTGCCAGCGGCGCCCTCGCCCAGACCCAGGAGACGACAGCAGCCCAGGACAGTTTGAAAAACCTGCCTGAATACAGCCTGCCCATCAGCAGTCAAAAGTTGATCATTGCCCATTGCATGACCAACATCATGCGTTTCAAAGGCCATCCCTTTGAGGATGGATGCAATCCGAACTACTACTTACCCACTGGTAACATAACCGCCTCTATCGGGGGCATGACCCAGGTACTCCCCATGGAAGACACCCTCCTCCAGGGAGCCAGCCTGGACAGCGCTGTCGCATTTGAAATGAGGGCCGCCATAGCCAGCGGCATTGATGGGTTTCAGTTTTATTATCCCATGCATACCTATGACTGGGACAACATCATCATTGCTTATTTCCGCGTGGCAGAAGCCCTGCACCTGACCTTCTATTTTACCTTTTGTGTATCCCATCCGGGGGGAGGTACCCAGGCTTCCAGGGTAGGGCATTTTGCTTCCAGGATTAACCGCATCATGGACAGCGTAGGCCATCAGAACCCGCACTGGCTGCGCACGCCGGATGGAAGGTTGATCGTCTATTTATGGCAGGGAGCGGGTCTGGCAGATATACCCAAAGAAGCCACCACGCTTCCCACCGCCTACTATATCGCCCTTGCCTTTAAGCAACTGGCTGACCAGGTACATGAGCACTTTGCCTGCATGTACGATATCAACGAACAGATCAGCCCGGAAAAACTAAATGCCTTCCTGGATTACTTCCCGGCCTGCTGGATCTGGACCCTCCCCTACCACGACCAATACATAGGTCAAATGATCGCCTCCACCTGTGCATCCAGGCACAGGACCTTCATGGGCTCCACCTTTTGTGACTTCTATACCTCCAAGGTATTATTAAAAGGCACCTGGAATATTCAAAGTGCAGCTCAGGTGGAACATACCACCCTTGACCAGCTCGACCGTAAGTACATCTCGACCGGCCTTTCCTATAACTTCCGGAAACTGCTGGAATTCGGCATTGCACAAAATGCCCCCATCATCAACATCATTACCTGGAATGATTATCCGGAAGGCCATCAACTGGCTCCGGAAATCAACCACAACGAAGGCTTTTCCATACTGCTCCAATACTATAAAAGCCTTTGGAAAGGCCAATCCTCCCCCTATCAGGACAGAGACGTAGCCATCGCTTTTTTCAAAAAATATACCTGGGCCCAAACCCCCAGCCCCTATAACTTTTCCCTGGTACCCGTCGAAAAAGGAACGGACCCCCAATGGGAAGATTCTATTGAAGTCATTACCATCCTTCGCGAGCCGGGTACCCTTAGCGTCAATGGGCAATCCAAACCAGTCGGTGCAGGTTTTCAAAGTACCCGCTTTACATCCCGACCAGGGGTGGTAACTGTTTCTGTAGGGCAGGTTCACTTTACAACGCCTGCTCAGATTACCGAACATCCCAGTCGTACCGACAGGCTGACTTATTCTTTCAGCAGTGAACACGACACTTTTTATCAGCCCTTATGGGGATCCCGGTCTTTGTGGCGGGCCCCCGTCAATTAACCGCTCATGACAAAATCGACCATTACCATATACCTGCTCATGGTTCTTTGGGCCAGCGCCGGCCCGAAGGGAGGGCCACCGGCTGACGCGCGCTCAGGCGCAGCCTCTGCCAACCTTTCCGGAGCCCCCCCCGTCCCCGTTGCCAAAAAAGTAAAGACCAAGGTATTCGCCCACCTTATGCCCTGGTTTGAAACCAATCAAACCAACCAACCGATTGGAACCTGGGGCATTCACTGGACCATGAATACTTGTCACCCCGATAGCATAGGCCCGGATGGGAAAAGGCAAATAGCATCCTTCTATTATCCCCTTACAGGCCCCTATGCTTCCGGAGATACCAACCTCATAGACTACCAATTATTGCTGATGAAGTACAGCGGTATAGATGGCGTTTGTATAGATTGGCCGGGGATAACCCAACTCTATGATTATCCCATCCTGGTGCGCAATACCGAACGGATTATTTCCAGGATAGCCAAAGTAGGTTTGAAATACAGCATTGTATATGAAGATCAGGACATTCATATTGCCCAGGATAAGGGTGTGGTAAAAGACCCTATAGCGGCAGCCCAGAATGACATGCGCTATCTACAGCAACACTACTTTCCGGATAGTAGCTATGAACGATTGGATGGCGTGCCCCTTTTGCTGGACTTTGGGCCTCAGACCTTCCTGATGGCCGATGAATGGACCTCCATCTTTTCCGTATTACCTACTCCCCCTGCCTTCTTCACCTTATGGGACCATCAACAGTTTGCGGGTAAAAATGCGAAAGGCGCTTTTGCCTGGATCAATGCGGATCATCTGGTCAGTCTGAAGGGATTTTACAGGCTCAAAGCAGACAGCACCTTCATCGCTTCCGCCTACCCTGGGTTCAATGCTTATTATTACCTGGGCGGATGGGGAGGCCCTACCTTTTCCATTCCCCACGATAGCCTGGGCACCTTTGCACAAACCCTGTCCCTGGCCGTGAAAAGTAATGCTTCCTATATACAGCTCCCTACCTGGAACGACTATGGAGAAGGCACCATCATCGAGCCCACCCGGGAGTTTAAGTATGGATACCTTACTATTCTACAGGAAGAGCTGGGCGTACCCTATGGGGAAGCCTCGCTCAAAAGGATTTCGCGTTTATACGCACTACGCACGCGGTATAAAAACAATCCGGAGGTTTTAGAAAAACTCAACCGTGCGTTTCAGGAAATGGCTGCCCTTGACGAGCAGAAAGCAGATCAATTGATGAACAATTTATAGACAGACCATGAATCAGCAATCCATCAAAGGCCTTGGATTAACCTGCATCGCGGCATGCACCAGCCTATTGGCGGGGGCCCAATCCCCTAAGAACCTGGTCACGACCATGGGCTCCGTAACCAAAGTCAGCGTGGACCACCAAACAGTAAGGGCCTATACCACCCAGGGACAGGCAGCCATCAGCGTGTATGGACCGGGCATCGTTAGGGTGAGGATCAACCCGGGAGCGCCTGGAGCAGATTTCAGCTATGCTGTAGTGGCGCCTCCCCAGCCTACCCCCGTAAAAATCGAGCAGAAACCCTTATCCATCGATATATATACGGATTCCTTACACATCGCTGTAAAGAAAAATCCATTTTCCATTGTATTCCTTTCCTTGAAGGGAGACACCATTAATGCAGACGAACCGGGCCTTACCACTTCCTGGATAGGCCAGGACATCACGACCTACAAGCACCTCCAGGATGGAGAACGCTTTATTGGTCTGGGAGAAAAGACGGGGGACCTGGATCGTAAAGGCAACGGCTATGTCAACTGGAACGCCGACTACTTCGGATATTCCATCATCCAGGACCCCCTCTATTCTTCTATTCCCTTCTATATGGGCCTACACCATGGTCTTAACTATGGGATATTCCTGGACAACACCTACCAAACCACCTTTAATTTCGGTGCCAGTAACAACCGCTTTTCCTCCTTTGGCGCTACAGGCGGAGACATGAATTATTACTTCATTTATCATACCCGCCTGGCGGACATCATCACCGATTACACAGCCCTGACCGGTCGCATGCCTTTGCCTCCTCTTTGGAGCCTGGGCTACCAGCAAAACCGCTATAGTTACTTTCCGGATACAGAGGTCCTGCGCATTGCTTCAACGCTTCGCGAAAAACACATTCCTGCTGACGGTATCACCCTGGATATTCATTACATGGATGCCTATAAACTATTTACCTGGAACAAGGAGCGCTTCCCTGATCCGCAGGCACTGACCCGTAAACTGAAGTCCATGGGCCTAAAGTTGACTGTTATTGTAGACCCAGGCATCAAAGTGGAAAAAGGATATCCGGCTTATGAAAGTGGAATGCAAAACGACATCTTCCTGAAGTATCCTGATGGTACCAATTATACCGCAAAGGTTTGGCCAGGTTGGTGCCATTTCCCCGATTTCACCAACCCCAAGGGTCGTGCCTGGTGGTCCGGGCAGATCCAGACCTACATCAATCAAGGGGTATCCGGCATCTGGAATGACATGAATGAAATCTCCACCTGGGGCCAACAAGTGCCGGAGAACGTCTTGTACAATTATGACGGACAGGGCGCTACCCATCTCCAGGGACACAATGTCTATGCCTTAGAAATGGTTCGTGCCAGCTACGAAGGAGCCAAAAGCGCAGGCCAAAGGCCCTTTTTGCTAACCCGCAGCGGTTTTGCGGGGCTTCAGCGATACAGCGCTATCTGGACCGGAGACAACAGGGCTGAAGAGAGCCATTATTTTACAGGTATCCGCATGTTGCAAAGCCTGGGCCTGAGCGGCGTGGCCTTCACCGGCATGGACATAGGCGGATTCACCGGCAACCCACCTGCTAATTTATTTGCGCGCTGGATGGAACTAGGCGCCTTCATACCCTATTATCGCAATCATACCCAAATCAATTCCAGGTCTTCAGAACCTTGGACCTATGGTGAGGACATAGAAGAAATCTCCAGAGATTACGTTTCCTTACGGTATCGACTATTGCCTTACCTCTATTCCATTTTTTACGAGGCCACCCAGGACGGATTACCCGTCCTGAGGTCCTTGGCCATTGACTACACCCAGGACACGCTGGTGTACGCGCCCGAATTTCAGGATCAATACCTGTTTGGTCCTTCTTTGTTGGTCGCTCCAGTGGGCGCTGACCAGGGATTCGCCAAAGTATACCTCCCCGAAGGAAACTGGTATAACCTCTATACCGGAGCGCCCGATACAGGACGCCAACAAAAAATCATACCCCTGAGCTTAGACAAGCTTCCCGTTTATGTAAAAGGAGGCAGCATCATCCCCGAACAATCCCTGGTGCAAAGTACGGCTCAAATACCCGTAGACACCTTATGGCTCCACCTATATAAAGGCAGCCAGGACGGAGATTTTTCTTATTACGAAGACGATGGAAACAGTTTCGCTTACCAGAAAGGAGATTTCTACCTCCGGAAAATGCATTACGATGCCATGGGTGGCGCCTTTCAGCTCGAAGCACCACAGGGTTCCCGGGCCTCCAGGTTCCATCACCTGCAACTGGTCCTGCATGGGTTTGATGACCTGCATCAGGTGACCGTCAACGGTGCTTCGCTCCTGGCTAAAGCCTCCACCTGGGATTTCCTGCCAGCGCCCACTTTCCAGGACCCCGCCCTGCTCAACGTAGCCAAATCCCAGGCCGGATGCCCTGTGAAGACCATAGATATAGATAATGTAAATACTATTATAAAAGTAAAGTTCTAGTTAATTCAACACGGCCATTCCCGTGATGGTCCTGTAAGGCGTAGCAAAGAATTTCAGCACCACCCGGTTAAAATCATCTTTATACACAATCGGTGTGGAATGTCCTGAGTTGGGCAGTATCCATAAATCAGACCTTTTGATATGATGGGCGATCAGCAGCGCATGTTCGGGTAGGACCACGTCATGGTCTCCACCGATCACCAGGGTGGGACATTGGATGGCCCCTAGCTGATCCAGGGTAATATGGGGCTCAAAATCCATCAACCGCACCAGCTTCAGTTGCGCTTTATTTTCAGGCGAAGGCGGCGCTTTGATCAGGTGGTTGTAGTAGTTCTGTAAAAAGTGATACACGAAGGCGTCTTCAGCCGTCGTGTCCGGCCACAGGTTGGCGCCGGTAACCGCCAGCTTCTTTACTTTATCCGGATGACGTATGGCCATAAGCAACCCATTGATTCCTCCGTCACTCCAACCTACTATGTAACAAGAGTCCAGGTGCAGGGAATCCAACAAAGCATTGAAATCATCTGCCATCATTTCATAGCTCAGGGAATCACCCGTATCAACGGATTTGCCCTGAGCCCTGCTGTCAGCTAGTATGACCTTATAGCTTTTTGCAAACACAGGAATCTGATTGGAGAATACCTTTATGGACCCTCCGTTGCCATGAATAAACAGCAAGGGTTCTCCCTGCCCATAGGTTTCATAATACAATTTGACTCCCCTGGTATTGACCCAGCGCCCCGCCTGGGGATTGTCTCCGTAAGGTGTGGTGTCCGCCTGGGCCGCAGTCGCATCATTGGCTGGTGCTGACTGAGCCTTCGCAGATTGGGCAGAAGTAGCCTCTGTCAGCATAACCGCAAAAAGGATCAACGTGGGTGTGAGCAGCCGTCTAAGCATATGAATAGGTTTAGTAGATATGGTGGCCCTCCCTGGCCCTTTTGGTTAAATCATCCTTGGTCAGGCTGATCCGCTCTCCTATTGGTTTACCATTCCGGTAAGAAATTACGGTTAAGGTTGCGGCACCCTTAGGGAAGACCAGGGGTGTACCGGTGTATTTGGGAGAGTGATTATCGGGTCGGGTATTATCGAAGGTATAGTAGATGTCCAATCCTGGGACCTCGGAGGTCAGTCCCACAGCGAGTTGGTTCATTTTGTTGAATCCGGGCTGGGCCCAAACATCAAAAGCGCTCCTGGCATAGTTGATCTGGGCGGCATCTAACCTCGGGAACTGGGCTTCCATGCGCAAAAGAAAGTCGTTAAAATTGCGCTTGTTCCTCGGAGACCAGTAGACTTCTGCCAATGCCAGGCCCCTGGGCCAGGTCATGTATTCAGCATGACGGAAGGTAGGCACCGATTCCGACCATAAGTTACCCTGGCCTCCCAAAATAAGTTTGGGATCCACACTGTCTGGGACCGGATCATACGTATAGCAATCTGTCAAACGGCACTTCCCATAAGTGGGGGGTTCTACAGACGGATCACCCTGGTATAGATCCAGGTAGGTATAATCCCAGGGGGTCATGACGACTTCATGTCCCATTTTTGCAGCCGCTACCCCTCCTTTCATTCCCCTCCAGCTCATGACGGTGGCAGAGGGCGCCAGGCCCCCTTCCAGGATTTCATCCCAACCAATCAGCTTCTTTCCTTTGGCCTGGAGCATCTTTTCCATACGTTTGACAAAATAGCTTTGGAGCTCATCTACACTGGATAGGTGTTGTTCCTGCATGAGGCGTTGACACTTTGGGTCAGCCGCCCAGAATTTTTTATCGGCCTCATCCCCACCCACATGGATATAGGGGCAAGGGAATAATGCGGCTATCTCCGAAAAGATTTTATCGAGTACCAGGTATACCGAATCGTTGGCTACACAAAGGACGTTATCCTGACTTTCCGGTTGGGGGGCGCCCGGATTAACCGGATAAGGTAATTGGGTACAGGAAAGATTGGGATAGGAGGCTATCAGGGCCAAGCTATGGGCCGGTACGTCTATTTCGGGTAGAATAGTAATATAGCGGGCCGCGGCGTAAGCAATGATTTCCTTCATGTCGTCCTGGGTATAATATCCTCCTGCGTCTGAGGGCTCATCCGCCAATGGCGGCAGATAGGATTGCCAGCGTCCGGTGCGGCTAACCCTCCAGGCGCCTACCCTGGTCAGTTCGGGTAAGCTTTTTATCTCTATCCTCCAGCCATTGTCATCACTTAAATGCAGGTGACAGACGTTGAACTTATATCGGGCCATTTCATCGATATAGCGCTCCACTTCTGTCTTGGTAAAGAAATGCCGGCTTACGTCCAGCATTAATCCCCTCCACCCGAAACGGGGATAATCCTCGATCTCTGCACAAGGTATAGACCAGGGGCGAACCTGCCCAGGCACTGCGCCTTCTACATCTGCCGGGCACAACTGGAGGAAGGTTTGTATGCCATAAAAAACACCAGCGGCTGTTGCAGCCTTAATGGTTACGGCTTCAGACGTTACACTTAAATGGTACCCTTCTTTATTCATACTTCCAGCAGAAACCAATTCCAAATTAATTTGTTTGGAACCGCCTGCTCCGATAGCCAATGTATAACCCGATCCAGTAGCAAGACGATCCGATAACCAGGAGGCTGTTTTCTCCAAATCTGCATTACCATTGGTCATACGGATAACCGTCGTATTATCCAGGATAAAGCTCCCTGACCCTTCCTTTATACTTACTGGTTCAGGAATGACATGGATACGGGTAGAGTCTTCCATACCAGTAGCCCTGCAAAGGCCAGTGGTCAGGGTTAGCAATAGCAGTAAACTAATTCTAGACATATCAATCGTTATATGGTTGGAATAGAATAACCATTGTGATAGGGAGCTGCCAGTAAATGATTGGCAGCTTCATCCGTAAAGCGCAAGCTAGCATTGTCCCAATAGAGCTTCTTTCCAGTCCTGTAGGCAATATTCCCCATTTGCGCCACGGTAGCCACATTGGCGCCGACTTGTATAGGCGCTTTGAGGTCGCCCATATTCCGGCTGCGAACTGCCTGAAGAAAATTCCTGGCATGCAGGATCAGCCCATCGTCTACCTTAGGTTGCCAGGTAACGGCTTCCATCTTTCCTTTTTCAGGTATGACCTCCCAGCCCTCCCGGTTCAAGATCAGCATACCATTTTCTCCTATATAGGCAATGCCGTGGTCCTTGTTGTAGTTACCGTTATTGATACCAATGGTGTGTTCCCATTGAATATTGAATCCTTCGTATTCATAGATGGTCGTGAGGGTATCCGGTGTTTCTTCGGCGTCATCCGGATAAGCGAGTTTGCCCCCCGACGCCATAATACTTTTGGGGGTGTGCGCATTCATACCCAGCAAAGCATAGTCCAACAGGTGTACACCCCAATCTGTCATCAGCCCCCCAGCGTAATCCCAATACCAACGGAAATTAAAGTGAAACCGGTTGAGGTTAAAAGGGCGATTCTGAGCCGGGCCTAACCAAGTAGTATAATCAACACCAACGGGCGGGGCGCTGTCGGGTTGTACGGGAACGGCATGTTTCCAACCAATATAGGCCCAGGCTTTGACCAGCCTGACCTTACCTAATTTTCCCGACTGCACAAAAGCCACCGCGTCAGCAAAATGTTGCTGGCTGCGTTGCCATTGCCCTACCTGCACCACTCTGTTGTATTTCACCTGGGCATCCACCATGGTCTTACACTCAACTATTGAATTACCTACCGGTTTTTCTACGTATATGTCCTTGCCTGCCTTAGCGGCATCCGTCATAATCAGGCAATGCCAGTGATCAGGAGTCCCTATAATAACGGCGTCCACATCTCTTCGGTCCAGCACCTTTCTATAATCGGAATAGGTATCCGCTTTGGGAAAACCTGCCTTGACCAGATCGGCCTCCCTGCGCGTGAGTACATGCTGATCCACGTCACATAACGCTACACAATGGACATTGGGTTCTTTTAAGGAGGCCATGAGGTCAGACCAACCCTGTCCGTTGATCCCAATGGCAGCAATATTAATCTGGTCGCTGGGGGTCCTTGCCCTTCCCAAAGCCCGCAGTGGGGAAGGGATCATGGTCTGCATGCCCGCTCCCAGTAAAATACCGGCAGACGATCCCAGGAATTCTTTTCTTTTCATAGACTTCAGGGTTAGGGAATTAAATTACGTAATTTGATCCAATCAATTTCATACCCTTATGCGACTTAAAACGTTTTTGCTGCTTTGGATTGGGTTAGGAGCCTTGACTGCGCAGGCCCAGTACGTGGGTTTGGATGCAACAGCGTTTTCCAAATTGAAAGTTATGCTGGCACTGGCAAAGAAAGGAGATCCCAGTGTTTCCGGGGTGCAGTCGGCTTATGACAGCCTTTACCATCTAGCCGGAAAGGCGCTGGAGGATAACCCCAATCCCATAGATACCTTACGTACCGAAGGGCTGCTACAGGGAGATCCCAGAAAAACAGCCACCTGGTTATCCATAAAGGACATGCATAAAATGTATGCATTAGCTGTAGTATATAAGATGGAAGGGGCTAACAAATACCTGGACAAGCTCAAGTTATACCTGAAAGCCTGGGCGGCTCACAATATTTCAAGGGGAGATCCCATCGATGAAACCAACTTAGATGAGGGTATCGCAGCCTTTGATATGGTCAAAGAGAAGCTCAATGAAGAAGACCAGGCGCTCGTAGATAACTGGTTGAGCCAGGTAGCCACGACAGAAATAAACGCAGTATTCAACAGCTCAAACAGGGCAACGGCCCACAACAATTGGAATTCCCATCGCATCAAGATCGTAGGGGAAATTGGGTTTGCTTTGAAGGATACTGTCCTGGAAAGCTATAGTATCAATGCCCTGAAAAAACAGATTACCCACAATTTGATCCAAGATGGAACCAGTGAAGATTTCAAAGAAAGGGATGCCCTGCATTATCATATTTATGACCTGGAGCCTTTGATTACGATTGCCAGGATCATTCAAAGGGCCAAAGGCGTAAACTATTATACCTGGGTATCTCCTTCGGGCTCATCTATAAAGACGTCCGTCGGGTGGGTACTCCCCTATCTTAGGGGTGACTCCACCCATGCAGAATATGTAAACAGTATGGTCGCCTTCGATCGCCAACGTGCCCAAAACGGAGAGGCCGCCTTTAAGACCGGGGCTTTGTTCAATCCCGCTGGTGGGGTTTCTGTATTGTTACTGGGCGCCTGCTTTGACCCTTCCTTATTGGTTGTAGCCAGAAAAATCCTTGGAACCACCGACCAGTATCCGGACTGGGAAGCCGTGGTGAGCGCGCTGGTGCGCAAGCCCTGAGCCAAATAAAAAATGGCTGCCCTGCATAAAGCAGAACAGCCATTATCTTTAAGATTTGAGGGATTAATTCCAACCACCTTTAATCCAAATATAACCACCGGACCTGCTTTCCCAATGACCGTGGTTCCAGTTATGCCCAGGCCTGCGGCGGGCCCAATAGCCTTGTCTGTAGTTATAATGACCGTGACTTCCGTACCATTCTCCATCGATCCATACGTATTCAGGACCGGGGGCAGGTGGACGGGAATATACTGGTTCTACTGGCCTTTCCCGTACATAGACGGTACCTGCGCAGGAACTCAGCATGACGGTAAGGGTCAGCGCTGTAAATAGACAGGTGAGATAATGCTTCATGTTATACATGTTTTTCTTTACAGACCAAACAGGATACCAGAAGTTTAAAAACCTACATAGCCAGCATTAAGCTACACCCCCTTACATCACTGTGGTCAACTCTGCCCAACACCTCAAAACGCCCGTCTGGATAGACCTGACCCAGGTCCTGCGTGGCAATGAAGGCACAAGAATAGATATTGGCCAGGTCAATGATATTTAACACTCCTTTACCTTCCGGATACATTTTCAGGGGATCATCTTCCTCCCGTACAAGCAATTTCAACCAGGGTACGGGACGAAAAATACCCTCCCCGGCGCTATATGCCTGGGACAACAATTCCGTCATTCCATATTCAGAATGGACAGCGGACACACCCAATTTTTCCTTCAGCAACTGGTGAACTTCCTGTCTGGTCCATTCCTGTCTCCTTCCCTTCATCCCTCCGGTTTCCATGACCACCGTATGGCTGAGGTCCATCGTGCGTTCGTCGGCAAAGTCCAATAGCCCAAATGTCACCCCTATTAATAAGGTCTTTTGTCCAGCGGCTTCCAAGGCCTTTAGCTGGGTCTCCAACTTTTCATGCTCGTAGAGGTAAAATCCGCTGGAGGGGTGCCCGCTCCTTTTAACCAGCGCTTCGACCATATAGACCAGGGAAGAATGGCTCCTCTCCAGATAGGAAGGCAACAGCCCCAGCACGCACCAGCTTTCCACGTTTCCATAAAATAGGTGGAAACCCTCCAGGAAGGAACGTTCATAGATAGCGGGGTCTTTTACCCAGTGTTGGCTTTGGACCATACCGGTAGTACCGCTGCTCTCAAACAGGAGGTCTGTGGTAAATTCAGTGGAAGCCACCCTATGGGTCTTAAAAAATTCTATGGGTAAAAAGGGAATTTCGTTTAACCTGGACACTTTTGAGGGGTCTATACCCAACAGATTAATGTATTCCCGGTAAACGGTATTTTTTTCTGCCTGGAATCGGAAAAGAGCCAAAGCCTCCGCTTCAAAATTATTTTGATTCACCTGAAAAATATTCCCGGCGTATAAATCGTTCCACATGAGTTTGAAAGTAATTATACCTACATTTGAAACAGAAAAACCTGGTATGCGCAATGCAAATTTATGGATTGGCGTAGTTTTGGGAGCAGTTCTTCTTTACAGCTGCTCTAAATCGAACTATAATGATACCCCCACGATAGAATATAAGGGCGTTAATCAGACATTGGTTCCCTATGATACAACAAATTCGCTGGTGACTTTCACCCTGCAAATTTCGGAAAAGTCTTACAATCCCAACGATTCCCTATACGTTTTCATTAACGTACCCAATTGTGAGGAAGATTCCATTCTCTTACCCTACCCCATGACCTCCCTGGCTTCGGGTATACCTACGACTACCAGCGGAAGCGGTTTCAAAGCGACAATGGATGTTACCTTTTCCAACGGCCCGAATTATACATCCTCGGGCTATCCTAATATTGCAGATCCGTCTCCCTGCACCACCTCCATCGGCAACAACATTGTCAATGAAAACGATACCGCCTACTTTTACTTTTGTGTAGGCCACGTAGGCCATTACAGCGATACAGCCAAATCCGGGGCTGTCATACTGGTCAATCCGCCTTATTAATGGCCTTTAGCTAAACCTTTGGGAGTCGATTTTCACTCCGAGGCAATTATTTCCCATTATTACGTAGGTTTGCGGTTCAAAACTTGAGTCGAAATGGGTAAAGCCAGTAAGAATGATGCCGCAGCATCGACTCCGGCAATAGAGGCCAAAGCGTATAAATTCCTGAAAGATTATCTCAACACGCCTTCTCCCACCGGATTTGAAAGCCAAGGCCAGCGTAAGTGGCTGGAATATATCAAACCATATATTGATGAACACTTTTCTGATCCTTATGGGACAGTCGTTGGTGTAATCAATCCTTCTGCCAAATTCAAGGTAGTGATTGAGGCCCATGCCGATGAAATCAGCTGGTTTGTCAATTACATTACCGACAGCGGACTGATCTACCTCAAACGCAACGGGGGCGTTGACCACCAGATAGCGCCAGCCAAAAGGGTTATCATTCATGGAGCCAAAGGACCGGTCAAGGCCGTTTTCGGCTGGCCGGCTATACATACCCGTATGGGGGGCAGTGAAAAAGAAGTCAACCCCAAAGTGGAAAACCTGTGGTTAGACGCTGGAGCCCGTAGTAAAAAAGAGGTAGAAGACTTAGGGATCCATGTGGGTAGCGTAGCGACTTACGAAGAAGGGTTTGATGAATTGGCTTATGGAAGCTTGATTGCCAGGGCTTTTGATAACCGTATTGGCGGCTTTATGATCGCCGAAGTAGCCCGCAAATTGCATGAAAAGAAGAAAAAACTCCCCTTTGGCCTTTATATCGTCAATGCGGTGCAGGAAGAAGTGGGACTGAGGGGAGCTGAAATGATTGCCCGCCGCCTGAAACCAGATGTAGCGATCATTACAGACGTTACCCACGATACCAGCACGCCCATGATCAACAAAATGATCGAAGGCGATGTCAGCAATGGTAAAGGCCCCTCCCTGGCCTTCGGCCCAGCCGTACATAATAAACTCCTGGACCTGGTTCGAAAGGTAGCCGAGGAAAATAATATCCCTGTGCAATTAAGGGCCGTTTCCCGTAGTACCGGCACAGATACCGATTCCTTTGCCTATGCCGGGGAAGGGACCCCTTCTGTACTGATCTCCATACCCTTAAGGTATATGCACACTACCGTAGAGATGATCCATACCCAGGACATTCTCCATACGATAGATCTGATGTACGAAACCCTGCTCACCCTCAAGCCTTCTACTGATCTTAAATACCTGTAAATATGATCCGAAACGACTGGAGTATTGAAGAAATCAAAGCTATTTACGATACACCCTTACTGGAACTGGTCTATCAGGCAGCCACCATCCATAGAACCTACCATGCTACCGCGGAAGTACAGGTATGTACCCTGCTGTCTATCAAAACAGGGGGCTGCCCTGAAGATTGTGCTTATTGCCCACAGGCTGCCCGTTACCATACCGGTGTAAAGAATCATGGCCTCCTACCCAGGGAGGAAGTGATAGAAGCCGCAACCAAAGCAAAAAATGCTGGTTCCACCCGCTTTTGCATGGGAGCAGCCTGGAGGGAAGTCCGTGACAACCGCGACTTTGACCGGGTATTGGATATGGTAAAGGATGTCAATGCTATGGGTATGGAAGTTTGTTGTACCCTGGGTATGCTGACGCCGGAACAAGCCCAAAAGTTGGCCGATGCCGGATTGTATGCCTATAACCATAACCTGGATACCTCTCCTGAATATTACGAATCCATTATTACCACCCGCACCTACAAGGACAGGCTCCAGACCCTGGACAATGTACGTAAAGCAGGGGTAAGCGTTTGTTGTGGCGGTATCGTTGGGCTGGGAGAAACCCATGAAGACCGTATTGGCATGCTTCACACCTTAAGCAACCTGCCTGAACATCCAGAATCCGTGCCCATCAATGCCTTGGTAAGGGTAAAAGGCACCCCATTAGAAAATAATCCCAAAGTAGACGTTTGGGATATGGTGCGCATCATCGCCACCGCCCGTATACTCATGCCCCAGGCTATGGTCCGTCTCAGTGCAGGTCGCGCAGAGATGACTGTTCCAGAACAAGCTTTTTGCTTCATGGCCGGAGCCAATTCCATCTTCACCGGAGAAAAACTCTTAACCACTCCCAATCCCGGATTCGACGAAGATGCACAAATGTTCAACCTGCTCGGACTACACCCACGCGAAGCTTTCAAAGGAGAGAAAAACGCAGTGATCGTATAAAAGCAGTATTTGAAAAACCTAAACATTATGAAGAATTTGACAAAGGCGCTGTTGGTGATTTCATTGGGTATCCTATGCACTAAATCGCAGGCTCAAGACCAATCAACACAACCGATAACCAGTTCCACGACTACCCTTCCCACCACTAAATACAATTATGTCGGCAGGAAAGGTTCCTGGTGGTTTTCATGGGGCTATAACAAGGAATGGTACACTAAGGGAGATATCCACATCAATCAACCCTCACTGGGTAATAATTACGTTTTCAAAAGCGTATTTGCGGAGGACAAACCAGGATGGAATGAAGGGATTTTTGGAGAAGCATTCACCATTCCACAATATAACTACCGAATAGGGTATTGGTTTAAAGACAACTGGGGTATTGAACTGGCCTTCGACCATACCAAATATCAGGTAGCCCAGATGCAGGGCCTGCATGTGGTGGGCACCATGGATGGAAAACCTGTTAACCAGTACATGCTCAATGACAGCATCCTGGTCTACCAGCTCAACAACGGTGCTAACTTTTTCCTGTTTAACCTGGTACATAAAATCAAGTTCAACCACCTGAACTATAAAAATTTCAACACCTCTTTCCTGTGGAAGGCTGGTGTAGGTTGGATGGTGCCCCACGTACAGAACACCATTTTTGGCAAAGACAACGATCCCCATTTCCAATTCGGAGGACTCGATGCAGGGTTTGAAGCCGATGTCCGCTTCACCTTCTTCAAGTATGTCTATCTGGAGTACTGTAATAAAGTGGTCTACACCAATTACTGGAACCTGAAGGTATACGATGGGACTGCCCGTCAGTCCTTCGGCACCTACGAAATGATCCTCAACCTGGGTCTGAGTATCCCCTTCTCTTCCCACGCCGCGGCGAGGTATAAGGATAATGGATAAAACACTAGCCTCCCCTGAGGCGACCCTACATAAAAAAGGACGGTCCCTAAAAGACCGTCCTTTTTTATGTAGGATAACTAACTTATCCACATCGGAGATTTACGGCATAAAATACCGGACTGCGAGCTCATATCCGCGCAAACCTAACCCACAAATTGTGCCGCGAGCCTTAGCCGAAACATGAGAGATTCTGCGGAAGTCTTCCCGCGCATGCACATTGGAAATATGCACTTCGATCACGGGCGTTTTGATCGAAGCAATCGCATCCCCTATAGCCACCGAAGTATGGGTATAGGCTCCGGGATTGAGGATAATCCCATCGTAATCGAAACCTACCCTGTGCAATTCATTGACCAGTTCACCTTCCACATTGTTTTGATAGTAGGTGAACTCTACGGCAGGAAATTGCTTATGCAGGTCCGAGAAATATTCCTCGAAGGACTGGGCTCCATAGATACCTGGCTCCCTTTTGCCCAGGAGATTCAGGTTGGGCCCGTTGATGATGGCGATGCGTAAGGGATACATAGGCAACAAAGATAAAAAAGCCGGCCCATATGGACCGGCTTCCCTTTATGACTGATGCTCCTTTATCAGGTTGATGAAATCATCAAACAAATACCGGCTATCATGAGGACCAGGAGTAGACTCCGGATGGTATTGCACAGAAAAAGCAGGTTTGCCCTTTACACGGATACCTTCAATGGATCCATCGTTGAGATTCACATGGGTGATCTCTATATGATCAGAGGCCCTTACCGCCTCAGGATCTACCCCGAATCCATGGTTCTGGGTGGTGATCTCACAAAGACCAGTGATGATGTTTTTCACAGGATGGTTGAGTCCCCTGTGCCCATGGTGCATTTTGAAAGTGGGGATGTCATTGGCCAAAGCCAGGAGTTGGTGCCCCAGGCAGATACCAAACATGGGTTTACCCGTTTTCAATATGTCTTTTATCGTATGAACAGCATAGTTCATGGGAGCGGGGTCCCCTGGACCATTGGAGAGAAAATAGCCGTGGGGCTCAAATTTGTTCAGCTCATGGAGGCTGGTTTTGGCCGGGTGCACCCGTACATAGGCGCCCCTTTCAGCCATGCATTCCAGGATATGGTGCTTTACGCCGAAGTCCAGCACAGAAATACGGATGGCCGCATTGGGATCACCCACATGGTATACGTCCTTAGTGGATACCTCTGATGCCAGTTCCAGGCCATTCATGGAAGGGGTCCTGCGCAGTTCTTCTTTGAGCAGGCTAACGTCCAGAATGTCTGAGGAAATGATACAGTTCATGGCTCCTTTCTGACGTACATGGGCTACGAGTGCCCTGGTATCTACGTCTTCTATGGAAACAATGCCTTCCTTTTCCAGATACTCCTGTAGGCTAGCGGTGGCCTGGATGCGGGAAAAGCGGGGTTCCAGGTTACGTCCGATCAGGCCTTTGATTTTTACGCCCTTGCTTTCAACATCGGTGTCTTTCACCCCATAATTACCCACGTGCACATTGTTCATGATAATGATCTGACCAAAATAACTGGGATCTGTAAAAACTTCCTGGTATCCGGTCATACCTGTATTGAAACAGATTTCTCCGGTAGTCGTACCGATCTTACCGAAGGCCTTACCATGAAGTACCAGCCCGTCTTCGAGCAGTAATACCGCGGGTTTGAGTGGGGTCATTCTTTGAGCGCTTTTTTTTAATCAGAGCCCTGCGTGGAGGCCAAGGCTCCGGCGTGAAAAATTTGGCAAAATTACGTAAAGTGTAGGAAAAATGTTGAGGTTAAATGTGAAAAAAAAAGCAGAGCACTGAAGCTCTGCCTTTTATCATCGAAAGAATCTTTTCCACTATTCAGCCACTTTTTCTGTAGTAGCTGCATCAGCAGCGGTTTCAACGGTAGCGGTTTCAGCTCCTTCGGCTTTCTTTTTAGCTCCACCACCAGCGCGACGCGTACGTTTTGCAGGTTCTTTGGCTTCACCTTTTCCTTTGCCGTAGATTTCGTTGAAGTCTACCAGTTCAATCATCGCTTTTTCGGCGTTATCCCCAGGACGGGTACCCAGCTTAATGATGCGGGTATAACCACCAGGACGGGAAGCGACCTTCGCGCTAACGGTATCGAACAATTCCTTAATGGCTTCCTTATCCTGCAAGTAAGAGAAAACAATCCTACGCTGGTGCGTCGTATTTTCTTTTGCTTTGGTGATCAGGGGCTCAACATAAGTCCTGAGGGACTTTGCTTTTGCCAAGGTAGTAACGATACGCTTGTGTTCGATTAACTGGCAGGCCAGGTTGCTTAACAAGGCTGCACGATGGGACGCGGTACGACCCAGGTTGTTGATTTTGTCTCCGTGACGCATGGCATTTTATTTTTTAACCTTCACACCGTGCCGGGAATTGTGAAGGGTGAACCGGGGACACCGGTCCGTTAGTGAAATGGCGCTATTCACGCCTTAGCTAATTATCACAAAGCGCCTTGGGCGCTTTTGCTTAAAAGTCGTCGCTGATCCCCAGTTTGGCCAGGTCCATTCCGAAATGCAGACCACGTTCGTGGAGCACTTGTTCGATTTCAGCCAGTGATTTCTGACCGAAGTTGCGGAATTTCATCAGGTCTTCCTGTTCGTACTGAACCAACTCACTCAGAGAGTTGATCTTAGCGGCCTTCAAGCAGTTGAAAGCGCGTACGGACAGATCCAGGTCTTCCAGGGGAGTCTTCAACACCTTGCGCAGTTGCAGGGTCTGTTCGTCCACCAGGTCTTCCTTCTTCTCTTCCTTGTTGTCGAAGGTGATGTTCTCATCAGTGATGATCATCAGGTGTTGGATCAGGATACGGGATGCCTGCTTAACGGCCTCTTCAGGATGAATGGTGCCGTCGGTGGATACCTCCATCAACAGTTTCTCGTAGTCTGTCCTTTGTTCCACACGGGTATTCTCGATAGAATATTTCACGTTTTTAATGGGCGTGAAAATAGAATCGATGGGAATGTAACCGAAGGGAGCATCTTTTACCTTATTGTCATCAGCAGGAACGTAGCCCCTGCCTTTGGCGATGTTGATCTCGATGTCGATTTTTGAAGATGAGTCCATGGTGCAGATCAACTGCTCCGGATTCATTACTTCAAAGCTCAGGGTGGCCTCACCGATCATGGCGGCGGTAAATTCCGTCTTGTTTTTCAGGCTCAGTGTCACCTTTTCATTGCTCACTTCATGATCAACCTTCTTTTTGAAACGAACTTGTTTCAGGTTGAGGATGATCTCGGTCACGTCTTCGGTCACACCTTTCAAGGTCGCAAATTCATGATCAGCGCCTTCTATCTTGATGCCTACAATAGCGTATCCTTCCAAGGAGTTCAGCAAAACCCTACGCAGGGCATTACCGATGGTTACGCCGTAGCCCGGTTCCAGTGGACGGAACTCAAATTGCGCTTCAAAGTCAGTTGCTTTTTGAAGAACGATTTTGTCGGGTTTAACGAAGTTTAAAATGGCCATGTATGATGTACGATTTAAGTTGTACGTAAATATATCGAAAAAATGTTTTCGGCCTTTGGTCGGGTCGCCAGTGGCGCCGCCTGCACCACTCAGGCTTATTTGGAGTACAATTCCACGATCAGCTGCTCGCGGATGTTTTCCGGTACGCTTTCCCTTTCAGGGTAAGCGATGAAAGTACCCCTCAGTTCGTTTTCATTCCAATCCAGCCAGTTGATTTTAGGGTTCTTACCCTTGATCTGGTTGAGGGCATGTTCATTGTCAGCAGTACGTTGGGTAACGCTGATGATGTCCCCTGGGTTGAGTTGATAAGAAGGAACGTTAACCACGTGTCCGTTCACCGTGATGTGCTTGTGGCTCACCAGCTGACGGGCGGCAGGGCGGCTAGCGGCCAGGCCAAGACGGAATACAGTATTGTCCAAACGGGCTTCCAGCAGTTTGATCAGGTTTTCACCTGTGGCACCCTTGCGGCGTGCTGCTTCCTGGAAAGTTC
>CAJCIQ010000020.1 GCA_903970475.1 Beijerinckiaceae bacterium | reverse complement strand
AACAGGAGGATCCAGCCTGGGTCAGAGAAAAAAGTTTTTTCATCTGTTTTAATCATTTTCCAACATGCAAAAGATTGTTCTGGGATTCAGCGGAGGGTTGGACACAACCTATTGTGTCAAATACCTGAGCGAGGATAAAGGGTATGAAGTACACTCTGTTACCGTTAATACGGGCGGATTTTCAGCCGAAGAACTCAAACAGATAGAGGCCCATGCTTACAAATTGGGCGTAAAATCGCATACAACCGTAGACGCGGTAAAGGGTTATTACGATCATATTGTCCGATACCTGATTTACGGGAACGTCCTTAAGAACAATGCTTACCCCTTAAGCGTTAGTGCCGAACGGGTGAGCCAGGCTATAGCCATTGCAGAACACGTTAAGAAAATCGGAGCTGTAGCAGTGGCCCACGGTAGCACAGGAGCGGGTAACGACCAGGTTCGCTTTGACATGATCTTCCACATTATGATTCCAGGTGTGGAAATCATCACCCCTATCAGGGACCTGCGCCTGAGCAGAGAGCAGGAAATCGAATACCTCAAGGCCAAAGGCGTGGACATGAATTTTGAAAAAGCCCAGTACTCCATCAACAAGGGATTGTGGGGAACCAGCGTTGGCGGACGGGAAACCCTGAACTCCAAAGGCGCGCTCCCCGAGTCTGCCTGGCCTACCCAGGTAACCAAGAGCGGGGAAGAAGAAGTCTCCCTGACTTTTGAAAAGGGAGAGCTGGTTGGCATCAACGATAAAACCTTTGGTCATCCGACGGAGGCCATTCAATATTTACAAGCCCTGGCGGGTCCTTATGGCATTGGCCGGGATATCCACGTGGGGGACACCATCATTGGCATCAAGGGCCGGGTGGGTTTTGAAGCCGCCGCACCGGTGATCATCCTCAAAGCCCATCACGCCCTGGAAAAGCACGTGCTGACCAAGTGGCAATTGAGCTGGAAGGATCAACTGGCTTTGTTCTACGGCAACTGGTTGCATGAAGGACAACTCCTGGATCCTGTGATGCGCAATATAGAAGCCCTCTTCACCAGCGCTCAGGATAAGGTGAGCGGAAAGGTATACTTGCAACTCAAGCCCTATCATTTCCAGATTTCCGGTATCGAGTCTGAACATGACCTGATGAATAGCCGTTTCGGCAAATATGGGGAAATGAACAATGGTTGGACTGGTGAGGACGTAAGGGGTTTCTCCAAGATCTTCGGGAACCAGACGGTGATCTGGAGCCTGGTCAACGGGGAAAATTATTCCATGGAAGCAAAAGATAAAGCATGATTAAGGTTGGTATTGCCGGGGGCGCAGGATATACCGGAGGAGAACTGATACGGGTGTTGCTCAGGCATCCCGGTGTGAAGATTGAATCCATATTGAGTCGCAGCAATGCAGGTCAGCCCATCGCCAAGGTACATACAGACCTACTGGGAGATACGGAACTTGTTTTTTCCCAACAATTACCTGATGAAGCCCTGGACGTATTGTTTCTGTGCATGGGTCATGGGGAGTCGGTGAAATTTCTCGCCGAAACGCAGGGTTCTCCCAGTACGCATATCATAGACCTGAGTCAGGATTTCCGCCTCGACAAAGGGGGTGCCAGACCACTGATCCATGGTCAACCGGTCGTATACGGCTTGCCCGAGTGGCAAAGGGAGAAAATTAAAAGTGCCATGCATGTGGCCAACCCCGGCTGTTTTGCCACAGCCATACAATTGGGGTTGCTGCCATTGGCAAAGGAAGGCTGGCTGCATGAAGCCTATACGACGGGCATCACCGGGTCAACGGGGGCCGGCCAGGCATTACAGGCTACCACTCAATTTACCTGGAGGGCCAATAATGTTAGCGCGTACAAGACCCTGACGCATCAACACCTCCAGGAAGTAGGTCAAACCCTCAGGGCGCTCAATCCGCTGATTGATCCGCCTATTCACTTCGTACCCTGGAGGGGGGATTTTACCAGGGGTATATTCGTCAGCTCTACGGTGACTTGTGAGGCCCCCCTTGCGGAGGTGGAACAGCTTTACCGACGATACTATCAGGATCATCCATTTACCCACCTGAGTTCCGGACCTATTGACCTCAAACAGGTTGTTCAGACCAATAAGTGCGTCATTCAACTGGAGGCCTCCGGAAATAAACTGGTGGTACACTCGACCATTGACAACCTCCTGAAAGGAGCCAGTGGTCAGGCCGTACAGAATATGAACCTGATTTTTGGCCTGGATGAAAAGATGGGATTGGACCTGAAGGCCGGCACATTTTAAAACAGCATCTGATGCAATTATTTGACGTTTATCCCCTCAATGATATCACCATTTCCTCGGCCAAAGGGTCAAGGGTCTATGACGACAAAGGCAATGAATACCTGGATCTTTATGGAGGCCATGCGGTCATTTCCATAGGGCATACCCATCCCCACTACGTAGAAAGGCTGAGCACACAGTTAAAGAAGGTGGGCTTTTACTCCAACTCTGTCAAAATCCCCCAACAAGTGGAATTGGCAGCCTTGCTGGGCAAGGTTTCCGGCAAAGAGGATTACCATTTATTCTTGTGTAATAGCGGGGCAGAAGCCAATGAAAATGCCCTGAAATTAGCCTCCTTTTATAACGGGCGCAAAAAGGTAGTGGCGTTCAAAAAGGCTTTTCACGGACGTACTTCCCTGGCGGTGGCCGCAACCGATAATCCATCCATCGTTGCCCCCGTGAACGCCTCGGCTGATGTCACTTTCCTCCCGTTTAACGATGTGGAGGCCCTGGAAGCATTTTTTGCAGCCCATGGGGAAGAGGTGTCTTCTGTGATCATAGAAGGGATTCAGGGTGTTGGTGGTATTAATGTGGCCAGTCCTGTTTTCCTGCAAGCCATCCGCAGGCTTTGCGATCAATATAATGCCATTTACATCGCGGATGCTGTTCAATGTGGCTATGGAAGAAGTGGTAGGTTTTATTCCCACGATCGCAGTGGGGTAGATGCAGACGTCTATTCCATGGCCAAGGGCATGGGTAATGGATTTCCGGTAGCCGGTATTTCCATTGCGCCCAAACTACATGCAAAACATGGTATGTTGGGCACCACCTTCGGGGGTAACCACCTGGCCTGCGCTGCCGCGCTGGCTGTCCTGGAAGTGATAGATAGGGATAACCTGATGGAACACGCTAAAACCCTGGGCGATTACTGGATGACGGAGCTGAAGAAGTTTCCTCAGGTCAAAGAAGTTAGGGGAGAAGGGTTGATGATTGGGATAGACCTGGGGGACCAGTTCCTCACGCTGAAAAAGGACCTGTTGTATAAGCACCGCATCTTCACGGGTGAATCCAAACCCAATGTGATCCGGCTGCTGCCTGCACTCAACCTGGAAAAGGCCGATGTAGACCATTTCCTGGACATATTTTCCACTGAACTCAAAGCCTCCAAATAAGCCCAAGTATGCAAAACTTTTTGTCTGTACACGATGTACCGGATATTCAGGGACTGATGGAAAAGGCCCTTAAATACAAAGCGCATCCGCTGAAAGATCAAACACTGGGCGTGGGCAAGCGTATAGGCTTGTTATTCCTGAACCCCAGTTTGAGAACCCGGTTAAGTACCCAGGTGGCGGCTAAAAACCTGGGCATGGAACCCCTCGTATTCAACGTGGATAAGGAGGGTTGGGCTTTAGAGTTTGAAGAAGGCGCCATCATGAGTGGTTCTACCGTAGAGCACGTCAAGGACGCAGCTCCTGTATTGGGTCAGTATTTTGACATACTCTGCATACGGACTTTTCCCAGCCTCAAAAACAGGGATGACGATTATAGCGAATTATACATCAAGCAATTTGTAAAGCACGCCGGGGTTCCCGTTGTGAGCCTGGAAAGCGCCACCCTGCATCCTTTGCAGAGCCTGACCGACCTTATCACCATCCGGGAAAATGTCAAGGCTGGCCGCAAACCTAAGATCGTATTAACCTGGGCTCCCC
This sequence comes from Beijerinckiaceae bacterium, assembly GCA_903970475.1. Taxonomy (GTDB): domain Bacteria; phylum Bacteroidota; class Bacteroidia; order Chitinophagales; family Chitinophagaceae; genus Dinghuibacter. The sequence continues at coordinate 13,036 of CAJCIQ010000020.1, read as the reverse complement.
ACGTGAAGCCGCTGCCCCAGTGTGTGGCCAATTCTTTTTCCCAATGGGTAAATGCCTGGGGAGGCGCAGATTTCGTGATCACCCATCCGGAAGATTACGAGCTTTCTGAAGAATTTACCAGGGGAGCCACCATTACCCATGACCAGGATGCTGCGCTTAAGGACGCAGACTTTGTATACGTAAAGAACTGGAGCACCTTTAACGATTACGGCAAAATATACAGTAACGATCCCGATTGGATGCTCACGGAAGAAAAGCTACAACTGACCAATAACGCCAAGGTCATGCATTGTCTGCCCGTGCGCCGCAATGTGGAACTGAGTGATGAAATCCTGGACGGCCCCTCCAGCCTGGTTACCCAGGAAGCGGGTAACAGGGTATGGGCCGCGCAGGCAGTACTCTCAGAGATCCTTAAACCATCACTATGAGTCCATTGTTTGTTGTCAAGATAGGGGGAAATGTCCTGGACCATCCGGAGGCCCTGGATACGTTTTTAAAGGATTTTTCCTCCATACCTCAGCCTAAGATACTGATCCATGGTGGCGGAAAGATAGCCACCAGGTTAGGGGACAAACTAGGGATAGAAGCAAAATATGTCAACGGCAGACGCATCACAGACGATAACACCATTGACCTGGTGACCATGGTCTACGGAGGGTTGGTCAATAAACAGGTGGTAGCGGCACTGCAAGCAAAAGGATGTAACGCCATTGGGCTTACCGGGGCTGATGCAAATGTTATTCCTGCGCTCAAACGCCCTGTAACCACCATTGATTACGGCTGGGTAGGTGACATAGAGGAGGATTCGGTAAATGCTGCTACGCTATCCGCCCTTTTGAATGTGGGTCTGGTGCCCGTTATGGCGCCCCTGACCCACGACGGGAAAGGCCATATCCTCAATACCAACGCCGACACCATCGCTTCTGCCCTGGCCGTAGGACTCTCCTCTTTTTACCAGGTAAGGCTGATCTATTGCTTCGAAAAGAAAGGGGTATTGGAAAATATAAATGACGAGACCTCAGTCATACCCCTGATTAATCAGGATAATCATAAGCGCCTCTTAAGCGAAGGCAAACTGGCCGATGGCATCATCCCCAAAATTGATAATGCCTTTGCTGCCATACGCAGTGGGGTAAAGGAAGTATTGATTGGGGACGCCAAGGACCTGATCCGAAATGTATCGGGTTCTGTAAGTGGAACATTGATTGTATCTTAAGCCCATGTCCCAGCAATTGTTTGAAGATAGTATTGCGTTGTTGAAGGCCCTGATCTCTACCCCTTCTATAAGTAAGGAGGAGGATAAAACGGCCGGGCTGATCCAGGAATTTCTGGAAAGCCATGGGATTCCAACCCATCGGAAGGGCAACAATGTGTGGGCGTTCAATCGGTATTTTGATCCGGTCAAGCCCACCATACTCTTGAACGCTCACCACGACACCGTAAAACCCAATCCACAATATACCCGTGATCCGTTTGTTCCAATGGTAGCGGATGGTAAACTATTTGGGTTGGGCAGCAATGATGCGGGTGGGTGTTTGGTCTCGCTGATCGGTGCATTCCGGCATTTTTTTGCATCGGCTGATCTCCGGTATAACCTGCTGCTGGCTGCTACTGCCGAGGAAGAGATTTCTGGAAAAAACGGGGTCGAGGCCCTATTGCCTTTGCTACCAAAGCTGGATTCAGCCATCGTGGGAGAGCCCACCAAAATGGATCTGGCGGTGGCTGAAAAGGGGCTGATGGTGCTGGATGGGGTTGCTCACGGCAAAGCAGGTCACGCGGCCAGGGAGGAAGGAGAGAATGCCCTTTACAAGGCGCTGGAGGATATTGCCTGGTTCAAAAACTACCGCTTCCCCCAGGAATCGGTTTGGCTGGGACCGGTAAAAATGAGTGTGACCGCAATGGAAACGGAAAATAAAGCACATAACGTCGTTCCGGCCATTTGCCGGTATACCGTTGATGTGCGTGTGACCGACGCCTATACGCATGAGGAGGTACTACAGACCATACGCGCCCATGTTTCCTCCGAGGTCACACCCAGGTCTATGCGGATGAGGGCTACCCGTATTGAAGAAACGCACCCCTTAGTACAGGCTGGATTGAGCCTGGGCAGAAAACCCTATGGTTCTCCCACGAGTTCTGACAAAGCCTTGATGCCCTTCCCCGCCCTGAAGTGTGGACCTGGTGATAGTGCCCGCTCCCATACGGCGGATGAGTTCATTTTCGTAGACGAGATCAGGACCGGCTTGCAGGGATATATTGATTTACTTCAAAAGGTAGTTGGCGGCCTGTAGACCGCCTCCGCTTAAAAATTTGACTATGGAAAAAATCTGGCAAAAAAGCACCGCGTCCCTCCTGGAGGTTGAACGCTTTACCGTGGGTAAAGACAGGGAGTTGGATCTGTTATTGGCTCCTTTTGACGTGCTGGGCTCCATCGCCCACGTGACTATGCTGGGAAAAGTGGGCCTGCTCCAACCGGTGGAGGCAACCCAGCTGGTGGGCAAGCTCAGGGAGGTGCATGCCTTGGTTAATGACGGCCATTTTTCCATGGAGGAGGGAGTGGAGGATATCCATTCCCAGGTTGAGCTGATGCTCACCCGGATGCTGGGTGACGCAGGTAAAAAAATACACAGCGCCCGCAGCCGTAATGACCAGGTGCTGGTAGACCTGAAATTATTTTTAAGATCAGAATTGGGCAAACTCGTAGGGGAAATCAAGGCTTTTTTTGACCTGCTACAGCAAAAGAGCGAAGCCAGTAAAGACCTGTTATTTCCTGGATATACGCACTTGCAACTGGCCATGCCTTCCTCTTTCGGACTCTGGTTCGGAGCCTATGCAGAAAGCTTGGTAGATGATTGTATACAACTACAAGCGGCCTACGCCGTTGTCAATAAAAATCCGTTGGGGTCTGCCGCTGGCTATGGATCTTCCTTCCCTATAGACAGGACCCTGACCACCCGATTGCTGGGTTTCGAGGACTTAAATTACAATGTAGTATATGCTCAAATGGGCAGGGGTAAGACTGAACGGGTAGTGGCCATGGCTTTAGCTGGAGTGGCGGAGACGCTTTCCCGTCTGGCCATGGATTGCTGCTTATACCTCAATCAGAATTTTGATTTCATCGCTTTCCCGCCTGAGCTAACAACGGGGTCCTCTATCATGCCCCACAAGAAAAATCCCGATGTGTTCGAGCTGATCAGGTCCCATTGCAACAGAATCAAAGCGCTTCCCGGGGAAATCATGATGATGACGACCAACCTTCCTTCAGGGTACCACAGGGACCTTCAATTGTTGAAGGAGCATTTGTTTCCGGCCTTTTCGGTATTAAAGGATTGTCTGGATATGGCAACGCTGATGATCCGTAATATGAGCATAAAGGCAGACATTCTCCAGGATCAGAAGTACAAATACCTGTTCAGTGTGGAGGTCGTTAACCAGCTGGTATTGTCCGGGGTTCCTTTCCGGGACGCCTATAAGCAGGTTGGGCTGGATATTGAATCCGGAACATTTGGATTTGAAGGCAATATCCATCATACACATGAAGGAAGCATAGGAAACCTGTGCACTGATGCCATTTCAAAAATGATGGACAAGGTAATGCGCAGTTTTCCTATGACGCAAGTAGCCTCCGCAGAAAAATCACTTTTGGGCAAGTAATTTCATCCGTTGCTGAGGAAATCCTTCAGTCTTCTGTAATTCCTATCAGAGGGGGATTCAAATTGTTCGACGAACTTTTTCCATGCAAAGTAGAAGGTCCGGCTGGTCGCCTTGGAGGCGATGGTTAGGGTCGTTTTCATTTTCATCGGATTTTGGAAGGGTACAAATTGGATTACGAGAGCAATATATAAAAAATATTGTATTTACAAATAATTTTATAAACATTAATTGACAAACGGTTATTAAAATCTTCCTACCGCCCCAAATTGTAGATTTCCTCCGACGCCCAAACCGGGACTATAGGTCCAGCTTATCTTGTTTCTGCTGCTTTCGGTAGTAGGGCGCCTGCGGTGAAGGGCTGGGACAAGAACACCGGTTACCCCCCCTATTGCGGCCCCGGTGATGACATCAGTAGGGAAATGTTGTCCGGAGCGGACACCCAAATATCCCTGAATCACAGAATAGGCGCCCAACCCACCCCATACATAATACCTCAGGGAAGAGTGCGGGCACCAATCATTTACCACTTTTGCTATAAAGCCTGCCGTATACCATTGAAGGGCAGTCGTGTTGGAGTAAAAGGAAGAAAGGTAGTCCTGGGAACTTTTTTGGGCATAGGTGAGGTCCGGGTTATAGGCATAGGGACGAGCCCGGTCAATGAATTTTTTACACCATTCGTTTGCACCCAGGTTGAAGACCAGTCCTTCTGCGTACATGGTCCCTAAAACCAGGCATTCTTTAAGGAAAATTTTATTTGGGTTAGACTTATTAAAAGCGCCGCCTGGTGAGGCTTCCCTGGTGTAAGCCATAAAGGGGAGGGATATGGCGCCGCCTATCCCTGTTGCCGCCAGCATATAGGTTCGAAGATGGTCGTCACTGGTACTATAATACTGAGTGGCTTTTCGATCAAAGTTGTTGATGGATGCCGGATTGAGGTGTTCAAAATCCTGTGCCGAATACACGGGTTTGGATCTTTGAATAACATAGGAGGAGGTAAAGATTACAAAGGAGCTACCTCCCAGGGCCAAATCTTTTGTCATATTTAGACTATAGGGAAAGGAATTCTGCCCCAAAAGTGGTGGTAAGAGGCCAAATATAGCCATCAGGGTTAGGGATATTCTGTTTATTCTGTGCATCTTGGCTAAAATTAGCCAGGAGAACCCACAATCACTTGAATAGATATAGAAAATTCAATAATTTCGGATTGACTGAAATCTTAACAATTTGTCTCAAGCGCTTACATTTCAGGAAGAATTGATCATCCAGCTCAAAGCCGGAGATCAAAAAGCATTTGGAACACTGTATCGCAGTTATTCCAATGCGTTCTTGTCCATCATCAAACAGATCATTCATGATGATTCAGAGCTTGCCAAGGATATCCTACAGGATGCCATGGTGAAGATCTGGAACAATATGGCCCAATACGATGCCACAAAAGGCACCTTATTTACCTGGACCATGAATATCTGTCGTAATGTGGCAATCGACAAGACCCGGTCTAAGGACTTCAAGAATCAGGCAAAGAATAAATCCCTGGACGCCAGCCCCGAAACGGGTAGCCGTCACAGTAGTATTCAGCCCATGCCTGAATTGATTGGAGTCCGTAAGATGTTGGAAGTTCTGGACCCCAACCACCGGGAAGTAGTCGACGTGGTCTACATGCTGGGTTACTCTCATGCTGAGGCAGCAGAGTTGCTCAAAATTCCCATTGGGACAGTAAAGACCAGGATTCGGAATGCCATTATTGAATTGAGAAAGCGATACCAGCATTTGTAATACATGACGGCTCACGAACTCATCTCATCAGGAAAACTGGAGCTATACGTAGCTGGCACGCTCACCGAATCGGAAATGAGCAATGTCGCCAATATTGCCCTGGAATCAAGGGAGGTGGCTTTCGAGATTGAAAAGATCGAAAGAGCCATGGTCGACATGCTGGCCCCCGCTCACTTTGATTTGACGGAGTGGGAAAAAGACAAGCAGTTATTGGAAATCTTTGAAAGGATAACGGATCAGTACCCACAGGCCCAAACTGATTCGCTGGCCATACCCCCCCCGAAAAGGAAACTCCAAGTCCCTAAAATCATCAGTTTGGTTATTGCCAGTCTGACGCTATTAACCGTTGGCTCTGTCTGGATTGCCCTCAGCGGGACAAACATCAAGGGAGCATTGTCGGCGCTGGGGCATAACGTACAAAACCTCGACGGAGAATCCCATCGCATACATACTGATTTTGCCGGCAGGAAGGCGTTCATGGGCATGATCCGAAATTATAGTACCAAAAGGGTAGAGCTTAAGTCCATTGCCATCAATGGCCTTCCCCGGGCAGATTTTTTCCTTACCCTATATTGGAATCCCGTTTCCAAAGAACTGATATTGGCAGACGCGAATTTGCCAGACCTTTCTTTCAATCAACAATATCAGCTCTGGGCCCTCCGCGAGGGAATACCAACCTTCTCCGGCTTGCTCCCTCAGTCCCCACATTTTCACAATATCGATCTTACCAATAGTGTGATGGACTGGGCGGACTCCTTTGCCCTTACCATTGAGCCGCTGGGCGGAAGTAAGACGCCATCCTTCAATACGCTTTATTTGAGGGGAAACCTCTAGACCCTTGCCGGCCATTTTCCATGCCAATGATAAATATAACCTAAGCTTAATGTGCACTCCGGAGGCCTTGGCCCGGTTTAGCCCAGCTTTGTATCCCAAATGAAAACACTCACAGCGGGCGCATTTGGGAAAGATTTTACCTGGGGAATTGCTATGGCTGCCGCACAAAACGAGGGCGCCTATACAGAGGGGGGAAGAGGATTGTCTATCTGGGATGTCTTTTCCCGAAAACGAGGCGTCATTAAAGGAGGCGCGAAACCCTATACGGCCTGCGATTTTTACCACCGATATAAGGAAGATTTATTACTTACAAAGGCCTTGGGATTCAAGAGCTTTCGTTTTTCCATTGCCTGGTCAAGGGTGCTTCCAGATGGAAACGGCAGACCCAATAAGGAAGGACTGCGCTATTACCATCAGGTTATAGACGAATGCCTGAGGCTTGGACTGGAACCCTATATCACTTTGTATCATTGGGACCTTCCCCACGCCCTGGAACTGGAGGGTGGATGGACTTCCTATAAGATGATGCGTTGGTTTCCCCGTTTTGTTACCCTTTGCGCAGAGGAGTTTGGGGATAAGGTAAAAAACTGGATCGTGCTTAACGAGCCTGCCGGCTTCACTTCTTTAGGCTACATGCTGGGTAGACACGCGCCTGGAAAGACAGGATTAGACAACTTTTTCCCAGCCGTACACCATACGGTCCTGGCTCAGGCTGAAGGCGGCCGTATCTTAAGGGCACTCGTACCTAATGCCCGTATAGGGACTACCTTTTCTTGTTCGGAGGTTATTCCCTATTCCGACAAACCAGAGGACCTTTTGGCTGCTGCCAGGGTTGACGTGATGCTCAACCGTCTTTTTGTAGAACCCGCTTTGGGAAAAGGATATCCATCAGAAGCATTCAAGCTCATAGAGCGCCTGGAGCTATACAACAAGGCCTGGAAGTACACGGAGCGTATGCCTTTTTCTTTCGACTATATAGGATTGCAGAATTACTTTCCGGTGGTCATCCGGTATAACCCCCTTATTCCATTAATACAAGCTTCTGAAGTAAGACCTGTTTACAGGAGGGTGCCCAGAACGGCCATGGGTTGGGAAATCAATGGGACCTGTTTTGGTAATATTATTCGCCGGTTTTGGAAATATGGTGGGGTCAAGGAAATCATGATCACCGAGGGCGGTGCCGCATTCAAAGACTCCGTAAGTGCAGGCAGGGTGCCGGACGAAGCCAGGATAGCCTATTTCAAGGAATACCTGGAGGCCCTGCTGAAGGCCAAAAAGGATGGGGTTAATATCACCGGCTATTTCGTGTGGACCTTGACGGACAATTTCGAGTGGACCGAAGGATACAAAGCCCGGTTCGGGTTGGTCTATGTAGACCACCAAACGCAACTCAGGACTATAAAGGATTCTGGGTATTGGTGGAGGGATTTCCTGTCTCCTGCTTAATAATTGATGACCTGTTCTTCGATGGCTTCGGGCATGCGCCTGAACTCATATTGCTGATTCCTCAATTGAGGTTCGAAGCCCGCTTCCCTGATGGCAGCCTGTATGCCCTTGGCCGTAAAGCGGTGCGGAGCGCCTGCGGCGGACACTACGTTTTCTTCGATCATAATGCTTCCAAAGTCATTGGCTCCTGCATGCAGGCAGAGCTGGGCTGTTTCCTTTCCAACAGTTAACCAACTAGCCTGAATGTTATTGACATTAGGCAACATGATACGACTCAAGGCAATCATGCGTACATATTCTTCGGCAGTGGTCAGGTTATGCACGCCTCTGATCCTGGCCAGCAGCGTATCGACATCCTGGAAGGTCCAGGGAATGAATGCAATAAAGCCTTTGGCCCCAACTGGTTTCTTTGCCTGGACTTCTCTTATTTTGACCAGGTGCTCCATACGTTCCTGTATGGTTTCCACGTGTCCAAACATCATGGTGGCCGAAGTTGTTAACCCTAGTTTATGGGCTTCATGCATGATATCCAGCCATTCCTGGGAACCGCATTTGCCCTTGGAAATCAAACGACGTACCCTGTCTACCAGAATTTCTGCGCCAGGGCCGGGCATACTGTCCATACCCGCTTCTTTGAGTGCGGTCAGCACCTCTTTGGGGCTTTTTTGCTCTAGTTTACAGATATGGGCCACTTCGGGGGGCCCAAGGGTATGCAATTTCAAGTCAGGAAACATCTTTTTGAGTTCCCTGAATAGGTTGGTATAATAGGCGAGGCCTAATTCCGGATGGTGGCCGCCTTGAAGCAGTAACTGATCCCCCCCATAACGAAACGTCTCTTCAATTTTCCTTCGATAGGTTTCCAGATCGGTGATATAGGCTTCAGCGTGACCAGGAATGCGGTAGAAGTTGCAGAATTTGCAATTAGCTATACAGACATTGGTCGTATTGAGGTTACGGTCAATTATCCAAGTTACCTTTCCATGAGCAACCCTTTGGGCGCGCATCTGGTCTGCTATATACATCAGCTCTGTCAGCGGGGCCTGGGCAAACAGGAATTCTCCTTCTTCTACGCTTAGGAATCCCCCATCCAAGGCCTTCTTATATAGTTCTGTTGATTGCATACTTATCTGGTATTATAATATAAAGGTACGTTTCAAAAGAATCGTCAGCAAAAAAGGACGTGCACACCTTTGTATCCATCAAAAATTGGCGTAACTTAAAACGGCTATGTCGCCAAGGCTCCTGCTGTCGTTCACATCACTACTATGTTTCCTAGCTGCACATGAGGCTTGCGCCCAGTCCCAGTCCAGACAGGTCACTGAGTTTCCAGAGGCGGAACTCGTTTCCCATTTTCCATTTCAGCAACTGAGTGGGGGGATTTTAATTGTCCGCGCAACGGTGGACGATTTCTCTGACTCGTTGAATTTTATCATGGATACGGGTAGCGGAGGGATTTCGCTGGATTCTACCACCGCCGATAGGCTTCACCTGGTAACCGTCTTGTCTGAAAAGACGGTAAAGGGTATTGCTGCAATCAAACCCGTGCGTTATATCTACAACCAAAAACTGAACCTGCCGGGATTATCTGTGCGAAACCTGGATTTTCACACAAATGATTACGAGATCTTAAGTGAAGTATATGGAATGAAAATAGACGGCATCATAGGTTATGATTTCCTTAGGCAATTCGTACTGGAGATCAACTATGATAGTCTGACCATGAATGTGTACAGGCCAGGCAAAATAAAGTATCCTGAGGGTGGCTTCTTTATGAGACCGGATTTCTCTACCCTACCCATGGTACACATGACCATCAGGGATGATCACCGCTTGGACGGGCTATTTTATTTTGACACCGGGGCGGGGCTTTGTTTTCTGATGTCCAAAGAATACTCCACGGATAGCGCGGTATTAAGCAGGCACCACAAACCAGTGCAAACGGAAGCCGAGGGTTTGGGTGGAAAGGCAGTCATGTCGCTAACCATTATGAAAACCCTGCACCTGGGCCCTTATGTTTTTCACGATATTCCCTCCTACATCCTCGATGATGAATACAACGTAACCAATTATCCATCTGTGGGGGGATTGGTGGGCAATGATTTACTCAGACGATTCAATATATTTATTAATTATCCGTTCAGGGAATTTTACCTGGTGCCTAATACTCACTTCAGGGATTATTTCGATTATTCCTATACGGGAATGAGTATTTATTACATTGAGGGTAAGGTACTGATCAGTGATATCCAGAAAGATTCTCCAGCCCAGGAAGCGGGGTTAAAGGAAGGTGACGAACTTTTTGCCGTTGACAATAACTTCTCCCATAATATCCAGGTGTATAAAAACCTGCTCCAGAATGCAGGAGCCCACTTAAAAATAATCGTCCTCCGCAACGGGTCTCCCGTCATGATAAACCTAAAGATTAAGAAGATCTCTTGAGTTTCATACCTTTGCGGACTATGATACAATTCGAGCGGTTTTTGCTAGCCAATGGTCTCCGGGTATTAGTGCATGAGGATGCTTCAACACCTATGGCGGTGGTAAACGTGCTGTATGATGTAGGCGCCAGGGATGAAAATCCGGACAGAACGGGCTTTGCTCATTTATTCGAGCACCTGATGTTCGGAGGGTCCGTTAATATTCCCGAATACGATGCGCCCTTGCAAAGGGCTGGCGGTGAAAACAATGCCTATACGACGAATGACCTGACCAACTATTATATGCAGTTGCCGGCTGAAAACCTGGAAACTGCTTTTTGGTTAGAAAGTGACAGGATGCTATCCCTTGCTTTTACTCCGGAAAGCTTGGACATTCAAAGGAAGGTCGTATCAGAGGAGTTTAAAGAACATTACCTCAATAAGCCCTATGGCGATGCCTGGATGAAGATAAGGGAAATGGCCTATAAGGTCCATCCTTATCGTTGGCAAACCATAGGTAAGGAGTTAAGCCATATTGAAGAGGCAACCCTTAAGGATGTACGCCATTTTTTCTTTGCACACTACAGGCCCGTAAACGCCATCCTGGTTGTTGCCGGCAACGTGAAAGTGGATGAGGTAAAATCCCTGGCGGAAAAATGGTTTGGCCCTATTGAGCCAGGGGAGCCCTATCGCCGTAATATTCCCGTTGAGCCCGCCCAAACGCAAGCCAGGAAAGAAGTCGTTGAAGCCAAGGTCCCTTTGGATGCCTTATACAAAACCTGGCATGTGGTAGGTCGTACGGATCACCGGTATCATGCTATGGACTTGCTTACGGAGATCTTAGGGGGAGGAGGCTCTTCCCGTTTGTTTCAGTCACTGGTTAAAGAACAAAAGCTATTCAGCAATATAGAATGCTACCACTATGGAACGATGGATCCGGGCTTATTGGCCATTGAAGGAAAACTCGTCAAAGGGGTGAGCCTGGAAGCTGCCGAAGCCGCCGTTGACAGGGAGGTGGAAAAGATGAAGGAAGGACTGATCGATACCCGTGAATTGGACAAGGTTAAAAATAAAACAGAAAGCATGATTGCTTTTGAGGACATGAGCATCATGAACAGAGCTGCCAGCCTTGCTTTTTACGAATTGATGGGAGACGCAACCCTTATGAATAAGGAGTTGGGGAAATATCAGTCGGTGAGCACCCAGGATATTCTGGAGGAAGCCAGGTCCATATTCAGGCCCGAAAATAGCGATACCCTTTATTATAAAGCTGCCGGCAATTAATTCAGCCCCACCAGTTCACTAAGGCCAAGGCCCAAACTATTTAAAAATGACGTTGAATCGAACCATCGCCCCCCCCATAAAAGACGCAGTAGCCTATCCCCTTTCGCTTAAACCCTATACCTTTTTCCCGTTATCCAACGGGGTAGAAGTATACAGTGTAGATGCAGGTCCTCAGGATGTGATACAACTGGAATTTGTATTTGATGCCGGGAATGCTTACGAGGACCAGAACCTCGTTGCCGCCTCCACCAACTATATGCTGAAAAACGGGACCAATTCCAGATCCGCTTTTTCCATCAATGAGCACTTTGAATATTTTGGGGCATACCTGAACAGGAGCGCATACACGGAGACCAGCACGATGACCCTGCACTCCATGTCCAAACATTTACCTGAATTGCTTCCAGTTCTAAGAGAGTTGATCACAGAATCTGTTTTTCCCCAGGAAGAATTGGACCTCTACCGCCAAAATATGAAGCAGCGCCTGGCTGTCAACCTTAAAAAAGCGGAGTTTGTAGCCGGTAGGCTTATCGGGGTGTCTTTGTTTGGTCAGGAGCATCCTTATGGAAAATACAGTTCGGCTGAAGACTTCGATGCCCTGTCCAGAGAAAAGTTGATGGCTTTCTTTGAACAGTATTATAAAAAGGGCCGCCTCCGCATTTTTGCCGCGGGCCGCATTCCTTCGGACCTGGAAGCACAGTTGGAAAGGTCTTTCGGAGACCTTCCGCTGTCCAAACAGGGGTTAATATTGCCCACTCACACTATTCACAGCGGATCGGAGAAAAAAGCGTGGGTAACCAACGATCCGGACGGGTTACAGGGATCTATAAGGATAGGCAGCCTTTTTCCGAATAAGCACCACCCGGATCATCCGAAAGTTCAAGTCCTCAATACGGTATTTGGGGGTTTTTTTGGATCCAGGCTTATGCGCAATATCAGGGAGGAAAAGGGTTATACCTACGGGATTCACTCTTACCTCCAGCCCTATATACAGGAAAGTACCTGGATGATTTCCACAGAGGTGGGCAAAGAGGTTTGTGAAGCTGCAATAGCCGAAATTTACCTTGAAATGGAAAAGTTACGCAACGAGCCCATCGGGGATGAAGAGCTCAACCTGGTGAGAAATTATATGATAGGTACGATGCTGGGAGACCTGGACGGCCCCTTTCATATCATAGGACGGTGGAAGAATCTTATTCTTCAAGGATTAGATGAGGAATACTTCCATCGGTATATCAGCCTGATCAAAAATATTCCGGCCACTGAACTACAGGAATTGGCGGGCAAATATTTGCAGCCGGAGCGTTTTTATGAGCTCGTGGTTGTTTAATAATTTAGTTACTTGATTCGCACGTTTATTGCTACTTTCATATCATGTTGAAGTTCATCCTGAAGATACTTTTTACAGCAGTGGTTATCCTGGTTCTGGCTAAGCTACTGCCGGGGGTGAACATTGATACTTACTGGACTGCCGTTCTGGTAGCCTTGGTATTGGCCGTGCTCAATGCCTTTATCCGCCCTATCCTGATTTTCCTTACGCTGCCCGCCACGTTGGTTACTTTTGGATTGTTCCTCTTTGTAATTAATGCGGGCATTATCTTACTGGACTCCTATTTTGTGCATGG
>CAJCIQ010000019.1 GCA_903970475.1 Beijerinckiaceae bacterium | reverse complement strand
TTTTCACTAGGATAACCACTGTTGTAAATGTGCATCAACGTATCTATGCGCTGGGCCTTCAGGGATGACCAGCTTCCTAGCAAAAGGACGGCTACCAGAAAATTCCTCATAACCTCCAAAAATAGGGGATTCTCGCCTATTATTTGGTAATCGTATAGCCCAGGGCAGTAGCGCCTATACCCAGTATAACACTGCCTGCTATATACATTCCAAAGATAAGATACTGCCCTTCTTTGAACAGCTTAAACCCCTCGTAGGAATAGCTGGAAAAGGTAGTGAAGCCCCCGCAAACGCCGGTTACCAGCAGCAGTCTCCATTCCATGGTCAGCCACGCATGCCGGACCGCCAGGCCCATGAGCAGCCCAATACCCAGGCAGCCGCTTATATTAATCAGGAAAGTTCCTAAGGGGAATGCCAGGGGTATATACCTGCCCGCAGTACGCTGAATCAGGTAACGGAGGACACTACCAACAAATCCCCCCAGGCCAACCAATAGGATAGATTTCATGGTAACAGGCGTTTCAATTTCTGGCGGTAAATGAATAAAAGCTTCCTCACTTTTTTAATGCGGCTTTCCCTGAGCTTACGCAAGGTCAGGTCCTGCCCCAGGGCCAGTCCTTCGATTTTGGATACGCCTATGCGTTGGGACGTATAGATGCCCGTATGACCGCTAAAATAATAAGCCGTAAAACAAGCTACCGCGTAGTAGACCAGGTTAGCCGATCCAAATAATTCTACGCCCATCAGTGTACAGGCGATGGGCGTGTTGGTGGCTCCGGCAAATACAGCAATAAAGCCCAGCCCAGCCATCAGATCAACAGGGGCGCCCATCCAGACAGCCAAGGTATTCCCTAAGGCGGCGCCCATGAAAAATAAAGGCGTCACTTCTCCCCCTTTAAAACCCATACCCAGTGTAATGGCCGTAAATAGGAGTTTCCACCACCAGCTCCAGGTGCCTGCTCCGCCCAAGGCAAAACAAGAAGGTATCGTCACCGAATGAGGGGTTAATCCTTTTACACCCAAACTCAAGTAATCCTGCGTGCCCAATGCATAGGTAAGCCCAATGATCAAAACCCCGCCCACTGCCGGGATAAGCCATCCGATTTTAATCCAGCGCTTGCTATAGTTCTTTATGGTATGAGAAAGCTCAGAAAACAACAGACTGGTCAACCCAAAAGCTACTCCAGCTACAATCACCTTTAACAGCAGCTTCAACGCCAATCCTTCGCCATCAAATTGAATGTAGTAGTGCGTATGGTGTATGCCCCAGGCAGTACAAACAAGGTCCGCCCCAATAGCCGCCATCAGACAGGGCAGTAGGGCTTCATAGCGTATGGTACCCAAGGTCAATACTTCCAAAGCGAAAATGGCTCCGGTAATGGGTGTTCCGAACACCGCCCCAAAACCAGCGGCAATCCCCGTCATCAACAACAGTTGAACGTCCTTGCCGGAGAGCCTGAGCAACTTTCCAATAAACTGGGAAAGGCTGCCCCCGATCTGTACCGCCGTACCCTCCCTGCCAGCCGATCCACCAAAAAGGTGGGTGATCACCGTTGTTACCAGTACCAAAGGGGCCATACGAGCAGGCACCCCTCCTCCTGGCTGATGAATTTCATCCATGATGAGGTTGTTACCTGCGTCTGCGTTTTTTCCTGAATATTTATACAGGACATAAATCAGGATACCTGATAAGGGAAGAAAGAACAATAGCCAGGTATGCGCGAACCGGAAGTCAATAGCCTTGTCCAGGCTCCACAAAAACAGGGCAACCATAGAGCCTACCGCAAGGGCAACGGGGAGGGTAAGCAGGGTCCACTTCAATAAATGACGTACAATAAAGATTTGCGACAGGGATTGCTTCATACCTACAATTATAATTTATAAGCGGTTAAACCGATTATCCATTTGTAGGCGCCATCAGCTTTTGTGGAGCGGTTCGGTAGGAAGACACCATTTCCTTAGCGCCAAAGGTAGATAAAATCGCAGGAAAATGAAGTAACTTAGTCTTTATGTCCCTGAAATACCTGCTGGTAATTTTCCTGGCTGTACTCACTACTGCTGCCGTTGTCGTTTTCTATACCAAAAGAAAGGGAGAGCTCCGTTTTTCTCCGGAAATATTGGAGCGATCGGTGGGTAGCGGAGACAGTATTTTCTACAGCAGTGGCTTGACCCAAAGACAGTCCCTCACGCTCCCGGATAGTACCAGGCTTATACTCAATCCCAATACACAGGTACATATCCCCAAAAACTTTACCGCCGCTCATCGGGAACTATACCTGGATGGAGACGCTTATATTGAGGTGCCTCCAGCTCCCGGTGGCAGCCCTTTTACCGTCCATACCCGGGAGTTGACCCTGGTCTCTGAGGAAGCCCAGGCTCGTATCAGTGCTTTCGCTAAAGATGAGGGAGAAAGCGCGGAGGTATTGGGCGGTAAGGTGATGACTCAAAAAGCCTACCCATCCAAAGATCATGAGCCCGAAGTACTGGGACAGGGGGATATGGTTATGATCAATCAGTCCATAGACCTTATAGAAAAAGAAACCTGCGACACCAGCGCCCTGTTGGCCTGGAAACTGGATGAACTGGTCTTTGATCACACCGCATTTCCGGATGTGGTTCGTCGATTGGAAGATTGGTACGGGGTGGATATACAGACCACCGGGACTGTCCATGATCCGGCGCCCCTTTCGGCGACCTTTCATCATGCAGGCTTAACAGAAGTCCTCCATAGCCTTGAAGATAAGTATCATTGCAAGTATACGGTTGAAAAATATAAAGCCCGGCTGGATTTTTAGCCGGGCTTTACTTTATCGTGGTAGCGGTTATAGGATTGTTGCTTTCGACGGTGCTCAGACCTGGGCCTGAACCAGTTCTTTATCGGGGATGGATTGATCCGTCAGTTGAACCTTGGCCCGTTCTTTACGGACTATCCTGGAGAATAAGGAAATCTCCCTGTCAAACAAAAAGCGGAAGAACAAACCGGTCCAGGACTTATGATAATGCAGGTTGTTGTAGTGCTCCCCTGCCCTTTCTTTAATCTGGGGTAATTTATTCCAGGGTATGGACGGGAAATCATGGTGTTCATTGTGGTAACCTACATTAAAGGCTACGGTATTCAAAGGACCATAATAACTATAGGTTTCCTGCGACTCATCTTCGACCAGGTAGTGCTCCTGAATCCAACGGGCACCCAAGGGATGGAGGCCAATGGAGAAGAAGAAGCTGGCTGAAACAAAGACGATGGCCTTTGGACCCAAAAAGAACCAGATAGCGCCAATAGCCACTATCTGAACAGCCAGGTTAAATAAATTCCAGCCATCCACCGGTTTGATTTCCTTTAACCGACCTATGCGCAGCAATTGTACAAAGGGATACAGCAATAGCCAAAGTGCTTTACCGATAAAGTAGTTGTTGATCAGTTTTGCTTCCCACTTGTTGGGTAAGTCCGCATCTAACTCATGCACCCCCTGAAAGGAATGGTGTTTTATATGATATCTTTCGAACCCCACAGAGCTGGGAAAAATCAATGGGATATTGGCCAGCATACCCGCCAGGCGGTTGGGGACTTTACCCTTAAAGATAAGGTTGTGTGCACACTCGTGAATCATAACAAATAAGGCATGGTCCGCAAACGCACCAATGAAGTAAGCGGCTACCAATACCAGCCACCAGGGTTGATGCGCTAATAATGCTGCGAGCCCTATCTGTAAGGCTACAATGCCAACAATAACCCAAAAAGTCATTGGATTTTTACCAATCAGTTCCCTGATTTCGGGATGCTCCTTTAAGATTTTACGGGTACGAATGCGGTGAGGCTCTCCCGAGGTTGAATACACGAAGTCTGTTTTCTTCATTTCCTTATTGGATAAATGGATAAAATACCTGCACAAACTATTGATTCGGCTTGTTATTACCAAAGATTTGATGCTATTTTAACAGTTTCAATGCAGCGTTTATGTTTGAGGAAATAGATCAATATGTTCGGCGTTGGATCACCGTGACGCCGGCGGACTTGCCGGTACTGCATAGCCTTTTGGAATACAGGGAAGTGCCTAAAAAGACGTTGTTGCTCCAGGAAGGGGAAATTTGCCGTATCGAAGCCTTCATTCAAAAGGGCTGCATCCGGAATTATTATATTGACGAGCACGGATCAGAGGTTACTCTTCAATTTGCCATAGAGGACTGGTGGGTCAGCGATATAGCCAGTTTTCAGGACCAGAAACCCAGTCGCATGTTCATAGAAACCCTGGAAGACTGCACCTTATGGTGCCTGAATCCCCAAAGCAAAGATCGGCTGCTCAAGGATGCCCCCTGTTTCGAACGGATGTTCCGGATCATGGTCCAACGCAACCTGGCCAGGCTCCAAGAGCGCCTGTTTCAAACCATAACGACGACTGCCGTAGAAAAATACCTGGATTTTATTGAACGCTATCCCACCATACCCCAAAGGGTAGCTCAACACTATATCGCTTCCTACCTGGGTTTCAGCCCGGAATTTTTGTCCAAAGTGCGGACAAAGTTGCGCGATTCGCGGGGGTAAGGTTGGTCCGCCTTCCCGGCCGGCCGGCCCATTTCTTGTCCTAGTTCAATGGCCATCCATTTCCGCTGAACGAACTTTGTGCTATCAAAAAAGGAACATACATGGATAACACTAACAACCATAGGATTGAAGGCATCCACCACATTACGGCTATAGCCGGAGATGCCAAGCGCAACTTTGACTTTTATACCAAAGTCCTGGGCCTGCGCTTCATCAAAAGGACAGTGAACTTTGATGACCCCCAAACCTACCACTTCTATTTTGGAGACGAGCAAGGTACGCCAGGTACCATCCTCACCTTTTTCCCCTGGGGAGACAAGGTTAGGAAGGGGTCCAGGGGTGCAGGTATGGCTACCGAAATTGGATATGCGGTACCGGAAGGAAGCTTTGATTATTGGATCAAGCGCTTCGAGCAATATAACGTCATTTACAACAAGCCTTCCGAAAGGTTGGGGGAAAAATACCTACCCTTCCTCGATCCGGATGGATTGAAACTGGAATTGGTTATACCAGCAGTGGCAGACCCCAGAAAACCCTGGGAAACGGCGGAAGTGAAAGCCGATGTTGCCATCAGGGGCTTCCATTATACCAACCTGACTCTAAATGATATGAAAGCTACTTCTGCCGTGCTTACCGATATCTTCGGATATAAATTGCTGGCCCAGGAAGGTAACCGTTATCGTTATGGTACAGACGCCATTGATACGGCAAACTTCATTGACCTGACGGAAATCCCTGCCGAACACAGGGGAATAGGGGCAGGCGGTACGATACACCACGTAGCCTTCCGGGTAAAGGATGATGCGACTCAAATGGCCTTCCATCAGAAAATTGTGGATGCTGGTCTGCATATCACCCCCCAGATTGACCGCAATTATTTCCACTCTTTATACTTCAGGGAACCAGGTGGGGTTTTGTTTGAGATTGCCACAGACAATCCGGGATTTACGGTTGACGAGTCTTTGGCAGACCTGGGTGCTCATTTGAAACTCCCAGAACAGTATGAACCCATGCGTAAAGCCATTGAAGCGCACCTGGTTCCATTAGATTAAAACTAACCGGCCTGACCCGGGTCTCCCAGGTTTCTTTGGCCGGTCAAACTCCGATTTTATGCACTACATATATCAACCCGCTGCTCAGACAGCTACGCATACATTGCTCCTCTTACACGGAACAGGAGGAGACGAACACGATTTACTCCCGCTGGGAAAAGCGTTTGGGGGAAATTTTAATATCCTGAGTTTGAGGGGAAATGTATTGGAAGGGGGAATGCCCCGATTCTTCAAACGAATGGGCATGGGGGTCTTCGATGAAAAAGACGTCACCTTCCGAACCCATGAAATGGTGGAATTCCTTAAACAACTTAGCCCCAAGGAGGGATTTGATCCCCATAACCTGGTGGCCCTGGGCTATTCTAACGGAGCCAATATAGCCGGAAGCACGTTGGTACTTTATCCCGACTTCCTTGCAGGGGCGATTTTATACAGGCCCATGCAGCCTTTTAGAAATATGCCTGAATTTAAGACCGTCCGCCATGCTCCGGTTTTCATGAGCAATGGCGCTCAGGACCCCACCATCCATCCAGCGGATACCTTAGCCTATGCAGGTCTGTTGGAAAAAGCCGGTTTCGATGTGTCGGTCCATACCATTTCAGCCGGACACGGACTGGTCCAGGAGGATTTGCTGTTGTCTAAGGATTGGGGGAAGCGCCAATGGCCGACAGAGGCTAACGCCTAGCGCTCGGCTCGGTGGCTCACCTCAGACCCGTGGCTCGGGTGTGGCCCGCTGCGGGTGTGGCCCGTGGCGTTCCTAAAACAAGCTCGCCTGTTTCAGCGGCTGGAGCCTATGCACCGGACTTCCGTGATGATCAATGGTATAGACCGGTCCAGGCTCATGGCGGGAAGCCACCGTAATATGCATCCCGGCCCCGTATCGGGTAAACAGATCCAGTACCATGCCGGGATCATTGTTATCCTGAGAAAGATGGGACAACCACAAGTGAGTCATATGAGCAGGGCGGCTGGATAAAAACACATCCAAAGCCTGTTTATTGGAGAGATGCCCTTCCCCACCCCGTATCCTGCGCTTGAGGTGGATAGGATACTTTCCTTTCTCCAACATGTCTTCGTCGTAATTGGATTCCAGGAAGGCCGCGTGACAGAGTTTGAAATGATCCAATAACGCCGTATGTGGGTTGCCGATGTCTGTAAATACGCCCACCACTATGCCCTCATAGGAAATGATAAAGCTATGGGGATCAACGGCGTCATGGGGTTTGTTGAAAGAAGTGACGGTCAGGCCACTGACGGAAATTCCCTTCCCTGCCTCAAAGGGGTTCACCAGATCCATCATAATGGGCATGCGGGTTCCGCTCAACGTACCTGGCGTGATATAAATCGGGAGCCTGTATTTTTTGCTGATGGTTTCCAGGCCACGGATATGGTCTGTATGTTCATGGGAAATGAAGATGGCCCTGACCGTATTGATAGCCACACCAACTTGCCTCATGCGTCGTTCCATTTCCCGGCATGACAAACCTACATCGATGAGGACGGCATCGTGTCCGTTACCGATATAATAGCAATTACCATTACTGCCCGAATTGAGGGATGATACATAAAGAGGCATCAGGGTGCAAAATAATAATTAGTTGGGGGATTTGCCAACGAGCATTTCCATCTGCAAATCATAGAACTGAAGACCCTGGTAGGTGGTATCACCTTGCATTTTTCTGAAGATGAGCTTATACCTCCAAGGATCAGGTTTCCCCAGCTCCCATTCCAGGTATGCAGTGTCCTGATAATTATTCCCCCTTAAAAATGGAACTACCTTTTCTTTGAGGTGGAGGGTCCGCAAACTTTTCCCGGCTACAGATATCTCCAGATCCGCCTTTTTAAAAATCAGTCGCAGCGTGTCCCTGGCATTGAGCGGGATCAACGTGGTATCCATTACCGCCGGAATTGTCGTCCTTACCCAGCAGGGAGCCTATGGGAACCGATAGGTACGGCTGAAAGGTTTGAGGGCCATGTGTAGTAATGAGGTAATTGGTGATATCCTCCATTTGATTTCTATCCATGAGGGAAGGTCTTCCATACTTACCGCTTAACTTACCATTCACCAGGTAGTGATTCTTTTCAAATACAGCAGTCACCTTCTTTGCTGAGACCGGAGGGACCATTGAAACGCCCCCCAGGGCCCTACCGTTGAAAAAAGCGCCAGGATACAAAGGGAAACAGGTATGATCTTTATGCTTTTAATTTTGGAAAAAACAAAGTACAAATTCAAAGCCAGCAGCCAAGTGGCCAGTAGCAAAACATAATACCTCAGCTCCGTTATTCCATAAGTATTCACCCTTTTGAAAATGGCCAGGTACAATAAACACAACAAAGGAATGAGTGCTATATAGAAAAAACTGGAAAACCCAACAATCCATTTATTCCCTTGCTGGTTTCTGATAGGATGAATCAACAATAAGGCAAGTACGCCCAGGACCGAATAGACCAATATCAGATAGGAGACCCAACCTACTGGCCATTGAGCTGTCACTATAATCTTCACCATATAAGCATAGAGGATCAGCAAGTATATGGTCTCAATGGGCAGCAAAATGTATTAATGCCGTCAGCACCAGGCTTATTCCCGTGCTCAAGATAAGGCTGTACAGTAACGCCGTATGAATGTTCAAAAAGAGGGTCTCGTTAAATTGCCAGAATCCGTTTCGCTGCTTCACAGCGATATAAGGAAGGACACTGATCAGTAAATGCAGCCCAATGTACAGTACAAGAAACCGGATATGGGTCTCGTGAATGTCGAAATTATAGCAGAAGAAATAGTAAAGTACCACCAGGATCAAAGCCAACAACTGAACACCCAGCTGAAACCCCATCCTTCCCTTTTTAATTTCAGCAAACTGAACGGCTATAATGCCTAACAACATGCCTAAGATGGATGGCTCCAGCAACCTGGAATAATCGAAGCCCCCGAATTTATAGGAGTACTGCAATTATTCCAAGGCCATCATGGCAGACCATGAACCGAAAATAGCAAAACCAATAGCTACAGGAAACCGGCAAAAGGCGGACCAGGCTCCCTTTACAAGAAGTTCAACTGAGGGTACTTTCATATGAAAAAAGCGTGTGCTATTTCCCGGCATCAGCTTGCGGATACCAATTCCTGAGCCTCACTTCAATGCCTTTGTTATCCGCATCGACCAGGGCCTTGAATTGAGCCACATCACTGAGCCCGTTCTTTCCCCTGTAGTGGTAAGGATAAACGATTTTGGGCCGGAAGGCAAGCACGGCATCGGCAGCTTCCTTCACGTCCATGGTATAGGGCAGGTTCATACAAACAAAAGCAATATCAATGTCTCGGAGTGAACGCATTTCAGGAATCCCCTGGGTGTCCCCGGAGATATAGATATGCTTTCCCCCAATGTTGAGAACGTAACCGTTACCCCTGCCTTTGGTATGCATGGCAGCCGATGGCCCATCCGGAAGGTTATACATGGGAATGGCCAGCACAGGCAATCCCAATATGGAGGTATTATCTCCGTTATGCATGACCGTTAGGTGAACCTTCTCGTAACCGGGAAGTTTGTCTGCCACCGCCTGTGGAGCCACTATGATGGTAGAAGATTTGCTGACAGCGGCAATGGTCGCGCTGTCCATATGGTCTCCGTGAATATCGGTGATCAGGATGATGTCCGGCGCCCCCAAACCCTGAAAAATGGCTGCACCTCCCACAGGATCCACATAAATGATTTTTCCAGCCACCGTCATGACGAAAGTTGCATGGTTGATGGGTTGGATGGTCAGGGTGCCCAGGCTGGTGCTGAACTGATCGGGGCTGATGCGCTGGGCTTTCGCTTGAGGCAGGGAGGCTGCCATTGCAGCCACCAAAACGAGGAGTCGGAACGATTTCATATCGGAGTAGTTATTCTAAAGATTAAAGTAAGTAAAATCCGGGTACAGTTTGAAAAGATAAAAACAAAAGGTTACTCCGCTTCAAGTTAAGTACTTGATTAAGAATAACCTAATTAAGTTATTGGGACGGCGGCCAAGGCCTCGGCGTATTAAGGTTAGCGGCTCATATAGCCAGGTAGGACCGTTTACCACTCAAAGGTTCCGACTGCACCCGCGTTCAGCGTAGCCGTCGCTGCCTTTCCACCCTTTAGGCCGAGGCTAAAAGTTTGGGCATGGTCGGCGTTATTGAGCACAATAACCACGAACTTTCCCTGGGGAGTCCGAAAGGCCACGTTCACTAAATGGTCAGGGGTTGAAGAGCCAATCCTTACTGAGCCGGAACGAACAAATTTGGAAGCGTGTGCCACAATATAGTAGGCCACGTTGCGGCTGATGGACACCGAATCGCTGATCGTCACCGCCCCCAAACATGTATTACAACCACCAGGGGTATGGGGGTTCAAATCAGGATCGGATGCCAGGTTCCATTCCAATACGTTTTTGGCCCAGTTATTCGGAGCCCCAATGATGACATTGGCTATATGCCAATTTAAGTCACCAGCAAACGAACTGCTTCCTGCCGTATAAATCTCCGTAAAGTACAAGGCTTTGTTTGGATAGGCTTGATGAACCCCACTCATGGCTTCTACCTTCCCTAAATACAAGTGAAAAGCAGATCCCGAGACATAGGGATCTGCCTTGGGATCTTTGAGGATGTACATAGGATAATCGGGCCGATCACAGTTGTGATCATACACAATGATTTTAGTGGTCAATCCAGCGGCCTTGAAAACGGGTCCCAACGACGTTTTAATAAACACATCCTGGGCCGTATCGTCCATGACCATACTCGGATTGTTCTTAGGATTGAGGGGCTCATTCTGGGGAGTAATGGCTTCTACGCGGATGCCATGGGCACGCATGGCCTTAATGTATTTGACCAGGTAAGTGGCATAGGCTTTATACCACTGGGGGTCCAGGTGACCGGCAGCCGTGGTGTCGTTATCCTTCATCCAGGACGGGGCCGACCAGGGAGATCCCAAAATATGCAACTGAGGGTTAATGGCTAATATCTCATGGAGCAAAGGAATCAGGTATTGCTCATCTTTTTGAATACTGAATTGCTTTAGCTCAGGGTCTGTTTGTCCCTTAGGCTGGTCATCATAGGAGAACACCGCCGGGTCAAGGTCAGAAGCACCAATGCTGATGCGCAGGTAACTAATGCCTATACCCTTCCCTTTTATAGAAAATAATTCCTGTAGCAAGTCTTTACGTTCTTTGGGCCTCAACCCTTCAATAAGGATGGCACTACCACCGGTAAGGGCAAATCCAAAACCATCCATGGTTTGAAACCGCTCCGCCGTATCCAGTATTATAGAAGACTGACCGGTCTTATCCGAGGTAAATGTTAATGGCGCCTGCTCTTGCAACAACGCACTTTTATCCGGATTGGTGAGCCACCAGGAAACACCGGGTCCCTCGTTCCGGGCCAATGAGGCTGCGGTCCTGGCCGAGGGGCCAGCGGTTTGTTGCGCAAATGCCATAAAAGGAAATAACCCAACTATCGCCAGTCCACTCAATACGCGCGATACACTACTCATGCAGTTTGAAAATTTAATAGACCATAGTCATGATCGAGTGCGGCAGGCTGGTCGTTGTAGCGGCCTTACCCTTGCACCACAGTTTGAAAGAATATTTTTTCACTCCGGTATTCATAACCACTACCACCGTCTGCCCATTGGGATTGATAAAGCCAGTAGCCAACAAGTCATCCCTGTTGGTGGACACGCTGATACGGTTGGCGCCAGGGCGGATGAATCGGGAGAAATGACCAATGTAGTAGTAGGAGTTCATATAGTGCAGGCTTCCATCCCTGGTATCAGCATGAATAGGTGCAAAACAAAAATTCTGCACGTGATTGGGGCCTCCGTTTTGGTCCAAGAGGATGTTCCAATCCGTCCAACCCACAGCCCCGTTGTTAAAGTCATGGATCATGGAAGTCCCATACTTTTCACCCCATACCCAATCATTGAGTTTGGCCCAGCTAAAGGGATACAGGCAGGCTTCCGTCAACATCAGGTTGATATTGGGAAAACTTTCTTTTACCCTGGCCACGTTATCAAACAAATCCCGCACGTACCAGTGAAACCCAATGCCCCACACATATTTAGCGGCATCTGGATCATTCAACACGGTGCTGGCTCTTTGATAGAGTAAGTCCCGGTTGTGGTCCCAAGCCATGAGCTTGAGGTCACCCAATCCTTCCCTTTGGAGGGTGGGTCCCAGGTAACCTTTAATGAAATCCCTTTCTTGTTCCGCAGAATAGATGCAGGATTCCCATTTCTGTTTGGCCATAGGCTCGTTCTGTACGGTAAGGCCCCATATGGGTATACCCTCTTGCTCGTAGGCCCGGATAAATTTTACATAATAGTTGGCCCAGTTCTGGTAATACTGAGGCAGTAAATGTCCTCCGTGTAACAGATCGTGGTTGTCTTTCATCCAGACCGGCGGAGTCCAGGGGCTGACGAACAGCGTCAAATGACCACCAGCCGCAGCAATAGCACGCTTGATCAAGGGAATCCTGTATTGCTCGTCGTGAGCTACACTGAATGTACTGAGGGCCGTGTCCCCATCCTTTACATACATGTAAGAACCACTGGAAAAGTCGCAACTACCAATATGGGTTCTGGCCAGTGTATAACCAATACCGCTGGTAGAATCGTAATATGCCTTGAGCAATGCTTCCTGGGCTTTGGCGGGCAATCGGGCAAACGTTTCCGCTGAAGCATCGGTCAGGGCGCCCCCGATACCCGTCAGGGTCTGGAAGCGATGCTGGGGATCAATAAAAACACAGGCCTGGGTTTCCAGGGGTTGCCCGAAATCCGCAAAAGCCAGGGTATCGGTTAAGGTTAACCGCAGGGCTGTTTGGGCAGCCGTGCGGTAAACCAAAACTTTTTGTCCATTCTGGGCGAACACCCCTGCCGGAACCAGCAGACATATCATCAAAACCAGGCGCTTCATTAACTTCTTTTTTAATAACCAGAATTCTGGGTTAGATTGACATCCAGGTCCATTTCAGCCTGGGGTACCGGGAAAAGCAGCTTATCCTGAGTGAGATTATAAGGTAAGGGTTTTCCGGCAGGATCCACCTGGTTGTTCATCAGATTAATGGTATAGGAAGCACCTTGGCGAAGCAGGTCCAACCACCTGTGGCCTTCGAAAGCCAGTTCCAGTCTCCTTTCATTGAGGATGGCAGCGGCAACAGCCGTTTGACCGGTAGCAGTAGTATTGGGGAGACCTACCCTGGTCCTGATCTGGTTCAATAAGGTAATGGCCTGATTGGTAGATCCGGTTGCATTCAGTGCTTCTGCATCCAAGAGGATGATATCTGCCAGACGAATCATAATCTGGTTGTCAGGACTGTTCCACCCAGCCGGTTGTTTCCATTTGTAGATATAGGGAACAGCCGTGTCGGAAGCGGTATAAGGAGGAGGTATGGCCACCACATCCGAAGCTACGGACCAGTAAATGGAAGCCTTCATACGTACATTATCCCCTGCTGCCTGGTAAGCCTTTACGATATCGTTGGTAGCTGGATCATATTTGGGCCAGGTATCACCGGTCAAAGAATAAGGCAGGAAGAGTTCCGGACCGTAAGAAGTAGTTCCGCTGGCAGAACTGTGCTGGATTTCAAAGATGGATTCCACTGTATTGGGGTGGTTACCATCGAACAAATCAGCATAGTTGGAAACCAAAGCGTAGTAACCATTGGAGAGTACCTTTTTGCAATAGGTATCACAATCCGTATAGTCCCCCGTTTGAGCATATACCTTAGCGAGCAAGGCATCAGCCGCACCCAGGGTAGCACGACCGTTATTAGGATTGGAAGAAGATGCGGCAGGCAGTACGGAGTCCGCATATTTCAGGTCAGATATGATCTGAGCCCAAACTTGTGCAGCAGGGGTACGGGAAGGATACACCGCAGCACCACTCTGAACATCTGTCAACACCAAAGGAACATCGCCCCAGAATGATACCAGATAGTAGTACTGCATGGCCCTGATGAATTTAGCTTCGCCCAGGATCTGTTCCTTTCGGTTGTTACCTGCCCATACGGGGTCATTGATACCAGGCACCCCATCCAATACGGCGTTGGCGCCGGATATTACCTGATAAAGTTCCTGCCAGTCACGGGTTACATTACCATTAAGGGCTGTAGTCGTGAAATAATCCTGAGCAATATTATCCGGGTTGTTACCACCCGCATAACAGTTGTCCGAAACGGCGTCTAAATCGGTGATATAATCCCATACATAATACTGAGTATAATACCCGTTATAGGCGCCTACCAGACCGGCTTCGGCATCGGCGGCAGTTTTATAGAAATTCCCTGTGGTTAAGGTAGAAATGGGCGTCTTATCGAGCACCTTGGAGCAACTGGCAGAAGCCATCACCAAACCCGCCAAGCCCAGTTTTACCAATATATTTGGATTACGCATGATTCACTTTTTAAAGATTAGAGATTGACATTCACGCCTAAGATATACGTCTTAGCCTGAGGATAAGTACCATAGTCTATGCCTAATGCCTGAGCACTGGTACCCTGTTGGTTCACTTCAGGATTGTATCCCTTGTAACCAGTAATGGTAAACAGGTTCTGGGCAGTCAGGTAGCAACGGATCCCATACACACCGATGTGTTTCAATCCGGCACTATTAAAGTTGTAGCTCAAGGTAGCAGCCTTCACCCTCAGGAATGCGCCATCCTCAATGAAGCGGGAAGAGATGCTGGAATTGGGTGTACCATTATTACCAGTTCCCGGATCTCCTGCTATAGCAATGGGTACATTGGTGATATCACCAGGCTTTTCCCAACGATGCAATACCTCGGTGCTGGCATTACCAGGTCCGACCATGCCTTCGGTTTCAATCCGGGTGGCATCAAAGATCTTGTTACCGCTTACGGCATCAAACAACAGATCCAATCCCCAGTTTTTGTAGCTAAAATTGTTGATATAGCTGTATATCCAGGTTGGCGCTCCTGATCCGAGGTAAGTACGGTCATTAGGTGTAATGGCACCATCGTGGTCGACGTCCTTGAAAATCATGTTACCCGTTTGAGGATTAACGCCCTGAGCAACGTAACCCCAGAATGCACCCAAAGGAAGGCCGTTTTTAATAATGGAAGGATACTGGTTAGTACCGCTACCGCCAAAGCCTATGCCTCCGGTTGCATAGGATGTTCCTGAATCAAGGCCAGTAACATTATTCTTGTTATGCGAAATGTTGAATGTGCCGCTCCAACTGAAGTCCCTGGTCTTTACAATCGTACCAGACACAGATAATTCAAATCCTTTGTTAGATACTTTACCTGGCAGGTTCACAAAAGTTTCCCCATCGCTGTTTCCAGTGGTAGCTGGAAGAATTTGCTCAAAAATCAGGTTGTCCGTTTGCTTGTTGTAATAATCACCCGTTACACTGAGGCGGTTATTGAACAGGGTCAGGTCAAAACCCAGGTCAAGCTGCTTACCAGACTCCCATTTCAGTTTTGCGTTTCCTATAGGATTGGAAGGAGACACACCTGCTGCAACATCAGGTCCGAACAGATAAAGCGCCCCAGGATTTAAGGCGGAATATGAAGGATAGGTCGTGAGGTTGGCAGGAGGCAGGTTACCCGTAGCACCATAACCTACACGGAGTTTAAGGTCGGTCAGCCATTTGGCGTCTTTGAGAAAATCTTCCTTAGATATCCTCCAGCCAAACGATCCCGCGGGGAAGTAGCCCCATTTATTCAGGAATCCAACCCTGGAAGATCCGTCAGCCCTAACGGTAGCACCAAAAAGGTATTTATCCTGGTAGGCATACGTTATCCTTCCGATATAAGACATGATGCCCCAATCGGTCTGATAGCTGTAAACCGACTTATTGGTGGAGGCAGCATTCAATGTTGGAATGGTGGCAGTCGCAAATCCATTTCCGGATTGCTGGTTATCCCAATATTTTTCATCCTGGACTTCCGTTACGCCGGTGATCGTCAGTGCATTGTCTCCCCAGTAATGATTAAAAGTCAACATGTTGTCCCAGGTATAATGGAATATTTCCTGGGTCTCGTTGTTACCCGCACCCCCTAAACTTATTCCATAATCGTTGTCGGTGGGATTCAGGAAGTAGTTGTAGTTGAAGTTGTTCAGACTTACCCCAAACTGTGAACGGTATTTCAGGTGGAAAGGCAGTTTGATTTCAATATGCGCATCACCCACCATGTTATTGAGCACCTTGTTGTTGATGTTATCATAGATATTGCCAATGGGATTGGCCGTACCATCGATATTGGGTGAATAGATGCCGGTGGCCGTATCCATGACAGGAACCATGGGAGGCGTTGTCAACGCAGCCAGTACCGTGCCTCCGTGCTGGGCAGAAGCCCCATCAGGAACGCTGGTCGTATTGGCCCTGTTGTAATTGATGTGGGCGCCTACACTCAACCAATTATTCATATCCTGCTCAATTTTGAAGTTCGCCTGGTAGCGGACAAAATTGGAGGTATGGATGATCCCATCCTGGTTCAGGTAACCCAGGTTCAGGTTCCAGGTTCCCTTCTCCGTTCCGCCTGAAAAGTTCAGGTTGGCTCCTGTTTGGGGGGCGGTATGATAGACCAGATCTTGCCAATTATTGTTGGCATTGTAATTAGCGGGGATATTAGGCGGGGTCTGACCGGCATTGGTATATTCATCATTGAGCAAAGCCTTGTACTGGGTCGTATTCAACATATCCAGTTTCTTGGTGATTTGCTGAAACCCGGTATATACCAACCCTTCCGTAGAGGTTTTACCCTTCTTACCGGATTTAGTGGTGATCAATACTACGCCATTATTAGCCTGAGCCGATCCATAAACACCTGTAGCCGCCGCATCCTTCAATACACTGATAGATTCAATGTTATTTGGATCAATGGCATCTGTATTATCAACCATTACCCCATCTACCACATATAATGGTTCCGTTCCATTCGGAGAACCTATACCACGGATATGGATAGAAAAATCAGAGCCTGGCGCTCCGGAGGGTTGGATGACCTGAACCCCTGCGGCCTTTCCCTGAAGGGCTTCCGCTGTAGAAATCGCAGGCCTTGATCCGATGTCCTTAGTATCAATGGTGGCGATGGAGGAAGTAATGTCTTTCCTCTTTTGGCTACCATAACCAACCACCACAACGTCGGTTAATTTTGTGTCTGTGATGGCCAAGGTAACCTCCACTTCCGCTTGCCCGTTAACGGCCACCTCTTTGGTAGCAAAACCCACCGCGGAGAAAACCAGGGTAGCCTGGGAAGAAACATGCACTGTAAATGCCCCGTTTGTGCCGGATACGGCTCCATGATCGGTGCCTTTGATGGTCACCGACGCCCCAGGGACGGGATTCCCGCTGGGGTCTTTCACAATGCCCTTAACGACGATATCCTGGGCCCAAACCATAGATGGCAGGACGGCCAGACACACGAGGGCCACGAATAGAAGAATTTTTGGCTTCATACGCTCGTTAGTTGGTTTTAGTTATTGAAATGGTGATAGGAAGGAAAGAGCTCATAGTATGACAATCGTTTTATGAGAGGAATTCGAGGATTCAGAGTGTAAAATTAGGCACATGCTTAACACAATACCAAAAAAATTTAACACAACATATTGACTTTTAATTGATTATGCGCGTTTTGATACGCTTCTATACCATACGTTAAGAATAGGTAAACAACCTTACCCTAAAGGGTTTAGAGGGGAAATAGGTCAAAATCAGGAAATCTTTTGATACGGTTATTTACCGTTCAACCACCAACTTGCTCCAACCTTGTTCATCGGACTGACGGAGCTCCTTCTTACGCTCATCCATGAGCTTTCTAACCTTGTCCAGGTAAGACCAGCAAGTGCTCTGGCGTATGTCTACAATGGAAGACAACTTATGAGAGGAGATCTTCCCTTTGGAGGAATAGATAAGGAAGATCATATAAAAAGCTTTGTTAATAGGAATATGGGTATTCTGAAAGAGCGTACCAGCCAGTACCGATTCTTCGTCACCACATTTGGAACAACGTCGGCTATAGGGCTGGTGACCGCTAAAATAGGTTTCCCCGGAACACTTCCGGCACGCATACCCCTCCTTCCATTTTAAATCTGAAAGGAATTGGTAACAAGCCTCCTTATCCGGGTAAATTTTGGAGAACTCCTCAAAATCCATGGGCGCCGATAGGGCCCTGGCCTGTGTGACGCGTTTTACATTAGACTGAAGCTGGTCATTGTCTCTTTCCAATAGGGCATTCATCCGGGAAATGACTTCCGCTTGAGTCTGGAGTTCTTCGGCCTGGGCCTGGAGTTCCTGCGCCTGGGTTTGCAGGGCGTCTGCTTGCTTCTGGAGGGCCTCAGCCTGGTGCTGAAGTTGGTCATTGGCCCTGGTTAGCGCTACGGCCTGGTGCTGAAGTTGGTCATTGGCACTGGTTAGTTCCTGGGTTCTGCTCCTTACCTGCCTTTCCAGTTCCTGGTTATGCGTCCGTTGCAGGCGCTCGTTGATGCCCAACTGGCGGATCATCCCCTGTTGGGCCCTTTCCTTGCGCTTGCGTAGTAACCTTACCTTATCCCCAATGGCAAAGGATAGGAAAAACATCTCCATTATAAAGCAAAAACTCATGCTGTAATAGCTGATCACCCCGAAATTCAACCAGGTATAACCCAGCATGATGAAAAACTTCAGCATAAAGCCTACGAACAGGAAACCATAGCCCACCACGAAGAACCGGGCAGGCCTATACCCTCCTTTCCATATATAGACCCCGGTAAAAAAGGCCAGAGACAAGGGAACAATTTCAATAAACTTATAATCAAACCAATAGTGGTCCACAAACAAACAGGCTAAGAAGAAGATAGCCCGCCCGATGATCACCCAGCTCATCAACCTATTAAGCTTGGGAGCCCTGGTTTTAACGTGCAACAATGCCTGGGTAAACAAAAGAGCGCAGATACTCATGGAAGTCAGGGGCACGGAATAGGCCCAGTGATTCCAACCGGGGCTATTGGGCCAAAGATATTGATAGGCAATCCCATCCGTACAGGCCTCATATAGTCCAACACTTAAGTTATATAAGGTATAATATAAATACTGCCGCTGGCGCATGGCCACGAACATGATCAGGTTGTAGAAACTGAAAATCAGGATCATGCCATAGAAAAGGCCGAACGAGAAATATTCCGAAACCGCATATCCTATGAAGAACTGGACCGACCGGAGAACAACGATCACGTCTCCAGGTTGGGTGGTTTTGACCCGGAAATAATAAGTAGACGTACCTGGAGTCGTATTATCGACGGTGATCTCAAAATTCTTATGTCCGAATAACCTATCGGAGAAAGGATGCTTGGCACCCATCAGGATTCGGGTATAGGTGGCCGCGCTGTCGGGTTCACGCTGCGCGTCCTTGGCTAGTACAGGCGGCACATAGGCAGTAATACTATCCAGGGTCTGGTCAAAGAACTCAATAATGAAAGGTTTGTTCACATCAGGGTTCCGCTGTATCCGCACCCGATACCAGTAGGCCGAGTTCAGGTCATGGATCTGAGGTGTACTGATGTCACTTCCTAGAAATTGACGGGCGTAAGCGGGGCTGGAGACCTGATCAAATGTCAGTTTACCTGTAGGGTCTTTGAGGATTTCAATCTCATCATAAATGATGATATGTTGGGCCAGATCTGTATCTATCACTACCGGAACCTGGGCTTTTCCCAGGAAGGGAAGCCAGCAAATCATTGCCCCTACCACACATTTTTGTATCCACGCTCCTGGCTTGCTCATGTCCGAATATTGCTATACCTAAAATTAGATCCCCCGCAATTTAGGAGGACCCTATTTTTGGAGACCCCGATTTTGGGGCAATAAAGATAAAAATCTTGCACGAAATACGGCTCTACATTGGGCGACCCTATCTGTGACCTTTTATTGAGGGTCGCCTACCCCCAGGGGCGGCAGCCCAGCCCATTGATAAGGCGCATTTTTGGCCAAGCCATCCGGTCTGGGTTTGGGGCTTCGGATGGTAAATACAGGCATGTCCTCCATTTCTTCAGCGGGCATTTCATATTCAAGAATGGCCCTATATTCCTGTTCAGGCAATTCATGATCCAGCCACCTTTCAGAAAGGGTAAAAGGCAGGAAAAGGGGCATACGCCATTTGTTGTCACCATGGTTATGGATCTTGCGCAGCAAGTCATTGGCTCCTCTGGTAATGAGTGTAAAGGTCCAGTGCTTATGCATTTCTCCGGTATCCTTAACGGGCAACTCAGCGACCGAATACAATCCGGGAATAAAAAACACGGGCTGATGTTTCAGACCAATGAGATAAGGTATCTTGTTTTTCCACCCCACCACTTCCCGATGTTCATATATGCCTGTGACGGGGATGAGGCAGCGCCGGTTCCTGATCTTATACCAATAGGATTTTGGATCATCTAAAATCCTTTCACTCCGGGCATTGAGCATGCCATTGCGTATGCTTTTAATTTTCTTGTCAAATTCCTTAAAAGCTTTGTCTTTATCGCTGGGAAACTGAGCAAGCATTTTATCCAGATCCGTCTTTGCATAATAAGTCAGCACCCCCCACTCCATGACAGTGGCGTGCAAATCTTTATCATCCTGGGCCCGGAATACGATGGGATAAGAAGGAAATACGAAGTTCCCCATCACATGGGTAAGGTCTGGAAATTCAAAAGCCAATTGCTGATCTATCTTAAGATTGTCGAAGTAGTCTGCAAGCCGTTCAATACTGACGGTGAAGGAAACATCATAACACATATACCTATTGTTCTATCTCGGAAAGGGGTACCTGCACCTCCTGTCCTTTGAATCTTAAAGTAAGTAATATTTCTCCATACCGGACAGAAATGTCACTTAGTACATCAGATCCTCTATCAGGCCTCCAGGGCAAATGACGGCTGATATAAGCGCGGATCTTTTTGGCCAATTCTTCCCCTGGTTTGTAGTGATCGTCCAGCATGGGTGCGTAGAGCAGAAAGCCAGCAATGCCGGCTGCTGCTTTTTCCAACCTATCCAGGTGTTCCCTCAAATGAGCATCGTAAAGAAATAAATGTGGATCGGGCGCGCCGATGACGGGCCCGGCCTTAAGTCCGGTAGTGGCAGGACCTGCCAACGCCTGTAGGTGTTCCAGGGCTTTTTGCTCAACCATATAAGGCGTCATCAAAAAAGCCCTGCAAAACTGGCCCTTAGGACCACAATCGCCTATGCCCATGGATATCCGGTCCCCCCTGGAGTAGGTTTGACGAACAAACCACTCATGTCCGCTTTGGCGGAGGGCATGTAATAGCTGTGTATCGAACCGAACAAAAGGGTTTACCATGACTTAGTGTCCAATCATCCCCAATACCTTATCCAGGTCTGCATTAAAGGCTTGGGGCTTTTCCACCATGGGGAAATGTCCTACCTCTGTAATGTATTGGATATTGTAAGGAACGTGGGCGGCAGTTAAGGCGGCAGTATCTGTGGTTTGGTAGGTGCTGTTGATCAGGTATAAGGGCTTGCCATAACTTTCCAGGCTTTGGGTCTCATTGATTTGAGGAGCACTGAGCGCTGCAATGGCTATAGCCGAATCAGCATTAATCACGTCCGTCAAAATCCGTTTTTTGATGGAGTCTGGCGTAGTGGTATAAAACAAATCGTCCTTAAAAAACTGTATGGCGGCTTCTTTATACCCCTTCTTAAAAACAGTCATCATCCTGCCATCATCTTCTTTTTGCTGCTCTGTCTCCGGCTTGATATTCTTGAAATTATCCACGCCTACTAAGGCTATGACACGGTTGGGCGCACCTAAAGCTGCCAGCAAAGCTATATCCCCACTCATGGAATGTCCAATCAGGACCACATGCTGCAAATTAAGCTGGGACATCAAGGTGTCCACATCTGTTGCATAAGCAGGAGCCGTCCAATCTGAACGGTTGGTACCCGATTCTCCGAATCCGGGAAGGTCCATGGCTACTACCCGGTAATGCTCCTTGAAATGGGCAACCTGACCGGACCAGTAGGACTTATCCAGGTCCCATCCATGGATAAACAAAAGGGTGGTATCCCCATGGCCTTCGTCTGTATAAGCAATGTTGACACCCTGGTCATTGACGGATTTACCAGAATGCTGACAGGAGACCAAAAAGGTCAGGGAAACAGCTAGTAGCAGGGTTTGATTGAGTATTCGCATATGGCAAGTTATTCAGCTTATTGTTATGGCCGGATTCGCCCGGAAAAGCGTACCGTTGGGGCCGTTGGCCTGGAAAGCGGCTTAATCCTTACGGCCGGCGAATCCTGCGCTAAGTCTTCAGAAGCCTTATAGGGCATCTTGGGTTCCATTTGCCCCAAGGGGGGTAATCCCGGCCATTCATAGGGTGTTGTTGGAGGTAGCCCATCCTTTCGCTTCCATTCCCCCCTGATGGAATAGACCGGCACATAATCCAGTTCCTCCGAAGGTATCTCATAATTCAATAAGTCCTTATACCTCTTTTCCGGAAGGGTCTTATCCAACCAGCGCATGGCCCTATCAAAGGGTAAAAATAACGGCATCCTCCCCCTGTTGGGTCCAAAGTTGTTGATTTTTTGCATCAACTCATTTGCCGGCCTAGTGATCAGACTAAAGGTCGCGTATTTTTTAGTTACCCCAGTAGCCAGGTCGGGTAAATCCACAACAGAATACATGCCTGGGAGAAAAAACGTGCCCTCATGGCGCATCTTGACCAAATAAGGGATCTTGTTTTTCCACCCCTCAATAGCCCTGTGCTCAAATATCCCGTCAACGGGAATCAGACAGCGCCTATCCCTGATTTTAAACCAATAGGAGTTTCGGTTGCCCCATATCCGGTCACAACGGCAATTGAGCATACTGACCCTTAAGGCAGCGAGTTTTTTGGCAAATTCCTTGTATATCCATTGTTGGTCAGTGCCACCTTCCTTGAGTTTCCATTCAAGGTCCCGTTTGGCGTTGTATTGGATAATGCCCCATTCCATGATGTTCATGTGTAACTGCCAGTCATCCTGGCCCCGGTACACAATGGGATAGGGGGAAAGGGCATTGCCTTCCACATGCACGAGGCTGGAGGCATCTAATTCGGTAGCGATGTCCTGTTTAATTTCGAGGAAGCAGTCAGCTACTCTTTGGATAGTGGTCGTCAGAGAAAGGTCGTAGCACATAAGGTACAATTACGGTTAGCTTTGTCCGTTAATGTAAGAATATTTTCTGTAATTCGGCTACAATCTGCGCCAGAACTGAACATCCTACATAATAAGATTTACCTAATTCAGCAACTTCGCAGGCCAATTACTACAAGCTATTCAAAGGGTTAGTTGATTTTTACCCAACCAACACAAATGGAACTAACGTACGCATTCCTTACCATTCTATTTTAAAGCCAAACTTTCGTGCGCTGTTATCGCTGAAAGGAATCCAGATCAATACATACACAAATCCGACCATTCATCCATTTTGTGCAAGCATTTCCCTGTAAGGCTAACTTTTAACATGCACGTTAACACTTTGCGATGTACTTTCGTACAGTTAATAAGCAAGCAGTCAATTTTCTCATAAGCAGTTAGTTTTGGTGAAACGGCCCCTATTTCCATAGGGGCCCTTCTTTTTTAATTACCCTTCCTAGCACAATTGTACTCCAACCCTTACCGGGCTTCATTTACGATGATACCGTAAGCAGGTTATACGACCGCCCATCCACCCTATAATATTCTACCAATTACGATCCTATCGGATATGCTCGTACGCTATTCCATGAGCGGGAGTTATATTTGTCTACAACGATAATAAACATGCCTTTTTCAGATAGAATTATTGCATTTAACAGAGGGCTTACCTACACAGGAAAAAAGTTACCCGAGGGTATAAGGGTCATGAATCCCTACCAAGAAGATCCGCAGGCGTTAAAAATATCCGAAGCATTTTACCATAAGTTTTACAACGATAACCAGGTTCGCCTACTGATTTTGGGGATTAACCCCGGAAGGTTCGGGGGAGGGTTAACCGGCGTCCCTTTTACAGACCCTAAAAGGCTGATATCGGCCTGCCATATACCCTATGAGGGTAAAATCACCCATGAACCTTCTTCCGTATTCATCTACGAAATGATTCATGCATACGGCGGTCCCAAAGCCTTTTATCAGGATTTATACATTAATTCTGTTTGCCCTTTGGGATTTACCCAGATTCAGGAAAACGGA
Source organism: Beijerinckiaceae bacterium (assembly GCA_903970475.1). GTDB lineage: Bacteria > Bacteroidota > Bacteroidia > Chitinophagales > Chitinophagaceae > Dinghuibacter. The sequence continues at coordinate 27,656 of CAJCIQ010000019.1, read as the reverse complement.
AAGGAAAAAAATTATAATTATTACGATAGCCCGGAATTGTTAAAGGCTGTTGCGGATTTTAACCTGGAAAATATCCAGCGACAAATTGGATTAGGGATAAGCACGGAGGTATGCTTCTGTTTCGGAACAGGAAAGAATGAAGCTTATCTCCGGAAACTCAATGAAACCCACGGTTTCTTCAAAAAGATCGTAGGACTAGAGCATCCCCGCTTTATCATGCAATACAAAACGGCCCAAAAACAGTTCTACATTGATAAGTACCTGCAAGCATTCGCCAACGCGCGCTCCTAATTAGACTCCTCACTGCAAGGCAGCTTACCCACCTTGATGGCCTTTATAAAATCCTTGTAGTCCTTCTCCGTTTGATCCGCATAAGCCAGGGAGAAATCACATATGGACGCTTCAAATACCGGGCTTTTGCCCATGTAAGCGCTGATGACTTTTGGATGGCCTGCTTTGGCATGAGCCCGGGCCAGCACCCGCCCACAGAGGTGCCCGTAACCATTGAGTACATCTTTATCAAAATGCTCCACGTCAGGGGATAGCTTCTTATCCCGCAATTGACGTAAGTAGAACTGCCGTCCTTCGGGGCCGGTGCTCCATCCCAGGAAGATATCGCTGGCCGCCTGAATCAGCCGCTGCCCTTCCACCACTCTTCTACCATTATGGTCGTATTTGCACTTGGCGGTATACGGTTCCAGCACGCTTTGCCTGGCTTCCTTCACCTGGATAAACAAGGGCTCTTGCTTTTCATTCATGAGCAATACCACATAACACCGGGTGCCCACACTTCCAACCCCCACAACTTTAAGCGCCACGTCCACCACCTTAAACTGCTTGAACAGCAGGGTCCTGTCATCTTGCAGGGTGCTTTCATATTCATCCAGGAATTTAAGGATGCCCCCGATGTGCTTTTTGACATCAATGGGATGATAGACCAGGGGCGGTTGATCGGCTGGTCTTGGGATTGGTGCTATGGTTGCGGATATCCTGTAGGTCAAACTTCATATACCATAAATCCAGCATATGCATTTCTGCATATTGGGCCATGCTTTCCCTATAAGAAGCCGCTACGTGCGTGGTAATGAGTTTAACGTCGGCCTCACTCAGGTTCAGGTGCCTGGCAGCCAGGGTAAAACTGGTGGTCAAGCGTTTCAGGTCCCATTCCCAGGGCCCAGGTAAGGTCTCATCAAAATCATTGAGGTCAAACACCATATTCCTTTCGGGCGTTGCAAAGCCGCCAAAATTCATAAGGTGGGCATCCCCAACTGCCTGAACCGGAATTCCGGTATGCGGCAATACGGATAGGTCTCTGGCCATGATGGAGGCCGTACCCCGGTAAAAAGTAAAGGGAGATGCGCTCATCCGGAAATGACGCAGCGCAATGAGCTCCGGTAACCGGTCCTCATTGGAATCGGCTATCATTTTGAAAACGGTAGGCCGGTTACGGGCTAGCTTAAAGGTAGCCTGGGACTTTCTGGTAACGTCCAGGCGAAGGGCTTTACCCCTGGCCTCATGCGGTGTTTTCATTTACCTAATGAACAAAATTCCCTGCAATTACATCCAGGTGAACAGTGTCTTCGTGTTGTAAAGTACGGGCTTCACACGAAAGTGATAAACAACACCCATAACTAAATACATACATGCGAGCCATAGCATTTCAAAAATCCAATTCTTGTTATGTTGGTCGATGGATACCCATATAAGGATTCCGCACAAAGCTGTACAAAAGACAAGCATGCCTTTCCCACCCAAGCAGAAAAAAGGACACCACCCTCATAGAGCACAAAGGAGTCTGTTTGCAATTCCCCTACGAACGGAAAAGAAGGATCCTCCAATTTTGTCTGTAGTTTCTGCAAGATTTCGCTTCTCGTAGAACTCGTCTTGTAATCACTTTCATAGGATGGTAAGTACTTCATTGTTTTGGCCCGTTATGATACTAAATATTTTAGCATTTTTACGTCATGGCATTCTATCATGTACGCATCATACGCTCTGACAGCCGGCATCCTGAAGGCATCAGGGAATTTACCGCCTATAGCCCCAAAGCCCTGACCATGGACGAACAGGACCAGGAGGCTTACGCTCATTTTCTGTCGGCTGCCCTTGAAGCGATGGGTAAAGATAGGGTCTGGGGTATTAGCTGCACACGCATCATTGAGGTAGCACCAGTAAAGCTTCGACAGGAAGCGGATAAAAAGGAAGTCCCTGCCAGGGCCATCCTTACAACCAAAAAGGGCCCGGGCAAATACCGATCTGGCCCTGGGGGCCATCCGGATATTGATTGGGGAAAAAGCTTGCGGCAAAAAGATCCTTCAACGCCTTAAACCTCGACTCCTTAAATTTATAAGGTCATGCAGCGCAAAACATCCCTACTGGGCGTCCTGATGTGCGGCGGCAAAAGTACCCGCATGGGTCGGGACAAAGGCTTGATCCCTTTCCTGGACAAAACCTGGGCATCCTTGGGCGCGGAGAAGTTGTCGGCCTTGGGGATACCGGTAGCATACGCTATCAATCCGGGGCAGGCCTCCCATTACTTGGGGTTACTGAATGAGCGGCCTCCAGAGCCGTGGACCCGCAGCCCTACCCTCACAACTAATGAGCCCACCCCGTTGACAGACGGGCCAGTACTCATAATGGACGACCCCGACCTACCCGTAGGCGGCCCCTTATTAGGATTACTAAGTGTTCACCGTCGTTTCCCGGAGGAGGTCATATTCCTGCTGGCCTGTGATCTTCCCTTTATGGAGGAGGACGTGTTGCAGGAACTGCTGAAAGCTTACGGGCAAAATCCAGGATATGATGCCTACCAGTTTGGAACCCAGGAAGCGCCAGAGCCAGTTTGCGCTATATACAAAGCCTCGGCGTTAGAAAATATAACCGGCAAAGAAGGGGGGAACAGCTCACTGAAATACTGGCTGGCCAAATGGAATGTCCTGCGGATCCCTATCCCCGCTGGAAAGGAGCATTGCTTTAGCAACATCAATACGCCGGAGGAATGGGGGAGCTAGCGTGGGGACGTATTTTTATCAACACGAGCTTTGAAGTAGGGGTATTGCTTTTTTCTGCCACACTTCCTATGGGTACCAACACGTTGGTTTCCGGGTAATAAGTCACGGTGCAACGCCTGGGAATATCGTAAGGCACGACCACGAAAAGCCTGGCCACCCGTTCCATACCTCCGTGTTCATTAAACAGGTCTACCTTGTCACCTGCCTTCAATCCTGCCTCTGCAATATCGAATTCGTTCATAAAGTTGACCCGTCGCTCCTCATAAATACCCCGGTAGCGATCGTCCATTCCATATATCGTAGTATTGAACTGGTCGTGGCTACGTACGGAAGCCATCCGGAACTCATCCACTCCAGGCTGGATATCCGGAAGGTCACTTAAGGTGAAAGGCGCCAGTCCGTTGAACTTCCCTTCCCTGGGGCCATTGGGCAGGTAAAACCCACCAGGCTCCCTTACCCTTTGGTTGTATTTCTCAAAACCTGGGATGAACTGCTCGATAAGGTCTCTGACCGCATCATAGTTACGCGCGTAGTGCTCCCAGTTCACTTTTGTCCGGTTAGCCAGTACAACCTGGGCAATCTCACATATGATGCGGTTTTCGTTGCGCAGGTCTTCGGAGACTGGGGTTAATATTCCCTTGGACATTTGCACCACCCCCATGGAGTTTTCACTACTGACAAACTGCGCTAAGTCCCCCAACAGGTCCTTATCGCTTCTGGCCAGGGTCGGCAACACGATCCTCACTCATAAGGACGTCTTTAAGGGATTTGGAAATTGATCACGCTGGTCTTCCACTACGTTTTCCAAACAGGTAAAATCTTTTTCCACCAGCAGGTATATGTTTTTCCCTAAGGGATCGGCCCTATTATCATATCCTACCCGTTCAGTCCCGGCCCATTCCCTGATCCAATGTCGAGGAAAGTACAGGGTAATTACATCGTCAAGAAATGTGACAAACAACCGCTCCTTATCCGTGGAAACCAAACGGTAAATCAACACCCTGTCCCCAAAATGAACGGCCTCTTCTATGCTTTCCAGCTTAACGAAATTTTTAAGGTCCGTTTGAGTGAGCCTATATCGTAAAGAGTCTCCTTTAATGCGCAGTTTCATAATTGTGGGTATTGATTCTATAGGTTTCTGAATAGATATTAAAGCGGTTATGTTTCAAAAAGCCAACCAACGTCACGCCGAATTCCGTGGCCGGCGATACGGCCAAACTGGAAGGCGCCCCAATGGAGGCTATGATGGGAATATGCGCCATAACTGCTTTTTGCACCAACTCAAAACAAGCCCTACCACTGAGCAACAATATGGATGGGGAAAACGGAAAATCGGGTTGCACAAGTCCGGCGCCAATGAGTTTATCCAAGGCATTGTGCCTGCCCACATCTTCAGCGAAAACCAACAACCTTCCATTGGTGTCAAACAAAGCGGCGGCATGTAAACCTCCGGTTTGGCAATAAACAGGTTGTTCCAGTCCCTCGGGTAGTTTTAAGAGTATATCCGGGGGTATGGCGGAATCTTCCCAAAGCGGTTATGCGCTGTATATCCCCGGGGTGTCGAATGATGCCTTCGGTAAACAAAAAAAACCTGGCCAGGTCTTCATCCTTCCCAGGGGTCCTCATAGTGACCGCTATATTTTCGATTTTTTCCGTTCCTGCTTCTATATAACCCATGCGTATCTCCAGTGGTTCCTCTTCCACAATCGAATCGGTAGTGGCCGGCCTGGCCTCCGGATCGGCCCACATCGTTTCCGGGACGAGTCCCGCAGTTTCCTTATTCCATTTAAGGACCTGTACTTGAACAGCACCATCCATACTTCTAATTTCGTCAATTTTTCCGTGGAAAACTAAAAGGTCTCCCCCATATTCAGATAAAAAGCAGAGTATCCCCTGCTCTGCCCGAAATCCAGGGCAATATTGGTATTGGAATGTTTGTTGAATTTTATCCTCAACCCAGCTCCGGCAGCCGGGTGCAGATAAGAGAAGTTTCTGGTATCGGGTTCAGCCACGGTGTTGAGATTGGTAAACAAAACAAATCCAAACAATCCATCATGGGTTATGTCTCTGCGATACTCGCTTTCAAAATACAACATGGAAGTCCCTCTGTACCGGTTTTGTTCAAATCCTCTTCCGGAGCGTTGCTGATAAGGGTCCCATCCTATAGACGGCAGATCCAGGTAAGGCGTATGGGTACCCAGCGTTGTCCAATAAAAAGCCCAGAAAGCGAGCATATTTTGCTGTTTAAAGGAGAAGGGCACGTATTTACGGAAATCAAGATAAAGGGATGACCAATAGGTGCTGCTGCCTAAAAACACTGGGTTAAGCCTATAGACCAGGTTTCCATAGAATCCAGGTAAAGGATTGAATTGGTTCTTTCTGGAATCATACAAGAGGTTTAGGGTAAGGCCAGAAGAAACAGACTTCTCCGACGGACTCGTTCCAAACTCATATTTGGAAAAGGTGGCCAGGTAAGAAGAATCTCCTTTTGTATCAATATCGAAGTGCCCATCGAACTGATACCCCAGGCCGGCAAACAAATAAGGCTTTATGCGCTTCAGAAAAGCGTGGTATAGCCGCAAGTATTTATAATCTACAATAATGCGGTCCCCATTATCCGGATTGCCTCCCAATCCCCAGGTATATTGTGGATAATAAAGAAAGCGGGTATCCCCCTGCTCCACCCAGGCATTGTTTTTAAACCAAAGGTTGGACTTCAGGATGATCCCCCAATGGTCGTGCACCACCAACACGGGAGATACTGTCAGGGAGGAAAGATAAGTGGTACCGGAAGGACCCAGGTAAAAGGCAGCCGTGGTTGCGGTGACCAGCAGGTTACCAGATCCCGCTACAGAAGTGCTGGAGGCGCCCAGGGAAAAAAACACCCCGGTGCCTTTGATCTTTACCGGATGGTTGCCTTTGATGTGTAATATATCTTTTCCTATACCTATAAGGTCCCTTTGCTGGGCCTTCATCGCAAGCGTATCCTTTTTTACCTGCACCGAATCCGCCGTTTGCCCCCTGACAACCATGGAATAGGCACAACCAAGGGTCAAAAAAACAGGCGTTAACATTTTTTTTACTTTCAAAGGGGTAGCCATCATCCGAACAAGGCAAAATTGTTGCCAAGATGTGCGACGGCGCCCCCGACGTAAAAATGTATCTGTTTTCCGGATTTTAGTATCATATCCGCGCCACGGAGCCGGGGTAGCTTTGTGTAACAAAAACAAAGCATCATGTCAAAGACAATTTTTATCACAGGAGCCTCCAGGGGTTTTGGGAAAATATGGGCAGAAGCCTTCCTTAAACGTGGAGATAAAGTAGTGGCAACGGCCAGGAATACCCAATCATTAAAAGACCTCTCAGACAAGTACGGAGACGCCTTGCTTCCCTTGCAACTCGACGTTACCGACAGAGGCGCCAGCTTTGCTGCCTTGGAGAAGGCAAAAGCCCATTTTGGTACAATAGACGTGCTCATCAACAACGCAGGTTACGGACTATTCGGCGCCGTTGAAGAAACCAGCGAGCAAGAAGCCAGGGATCAATTTGAGACCAACGTTTTCGGGTTGCTATGGGTTACCCAGGCGGCCCTGCCCATCATGAGGGCCCAGGGCCATGGGCATATCATACAGGTATCCAGCGTTTTGGGTATTACAGCCCTCCCCGTCCTGGGATTGTATACGGCCAGCAAGTTTGCCGTAGAAGGCCTTAGCGAGTCCCTGGCCGCAGAGGTCAAACCATTTGGGATAAACATTACCCTGGTGGAACCCAATAGTTTTAACACGGATTGGGCCGGTAGTTCTGCCATCCGTTCCCAGGCCATCAGCGCTTACGACCCTTTAAAAGAGGCATTTTATAAAGCGCCCGCCCCGGGCTTTTATGGAAATCCTGATGCCACCGCGGAGGCTATTCTTCAGTTGGTGGATGCCGCCGAACCTCCCTTACGTTTATTCTTAGGGAAGGTAGCATTGCCCTGGACAAAGCAGGTGTACGCAGAAAAGCTTTCCACCTGGGAAAAGTGGAGCCAGGTAGCTGACGCGGCCCACGGGTAACCCGGTCCCTGGGGCGCGGTCCTGTGAACGTAGTCCACGGATAAATGGTTAAATTTACGATACCGATATGCTGCACTATAAGACCATCTCAGACATGCATAAAGACAACGGGTTCCCTCCTCCGGAGAACCCGTTGCTTTGCCTTTTTCGCTGCACGAGTTCCTGCCCATGGGAGGATGCCGAGTTCACTACCGATTTTTACCTCATAGGTTTTAAGAAGCTCAAAGGAGGGGTGATCAAATATGGCCGTACCCAATACGACCATCAAAGCGGATCCATGATTTTCATCAAACCCCGGCAAATTATCCAGTTTAAAGATTTGCAATTGGAGGACAATGGATTCATCATTTACATCCATGAAGACTTCTTCAATGGCACTGCGCTGCACCAGGATATAAAGAAATATGGTTTTTTTGACTACGAGATCAATGAAGCCTTACACTTATCAGTCCAGGAGGAAAAGATCATTTGGGAACTTTTCTCCCAAATAGAAGCGGAATACCATAATAACGAAGACGAATACAGCCGGGAAATTATCCTGTCCCATATTGATTCCATCCTCAAATATGCCCAGCGCTATTATAAAAGGCAGTTCCTTCATCGAACGATGTTATCCGGAGTAACGGTTTCCAAATTCCAACAGGCACTCTCGGAGCATTTCAACAGTAACCAATTTCACGAGGAAGGGCTTCCATCGGTGGGTATGCTGGCAGCCAAATTATATATCTCGCCCAGGTATATGAGTGATATGCTCAAAGCAGAAACAGGAAAAACGGCCATTGAATTGATCCACCTTCACCTGATTGGGGAAGCTAAAAACCTGCTAAAAGGTGCGGACCAAACCGTATCGGAGATCGCCTATTCCCTGGGATTTGAAAACCTCCCTTATTTTTCCCGTCTTTTTAAAAAGGAAGTAGGCCTTAGTCCACAACAATATAAAAAACAGTACGCCTAAAAATTTTCATACCCCTGTAACAAAACGGATCCTTAGGCTACTTACCTATTGTTGGAAAAGGATAAACATATCACCCAAAGCTTTCTGGCCAGCGTGGAAACCCACAAAGGGATCCTCTATAAAATCTGCCGCTTATACCAGGAAGGAGAGGAGGACAGACAGGATCTATTCCAGGAAATCGTCCTCCAACTTTGGAAGGCCCATGAATCCTTCCGGGGTGATAGTCAGTTCAGTTCCTGGATGTATAGGGTGGCGCTGAATACAGCCATCGTCTACTTGCGCAAACAAAGGCGTTATGGGCAACATGTGGTCCAGGCGCCTTATCCGGAAAGAGGTGAGGACGTAGCGCCCCTTCAGGACAGCCAGGAGAAACTAATCCTTTTCCAAAAAGCCATTCACCAGTTAAGCAAAGCCGAAAAAGCCGTCATCTTCCTGTACATGGAAGGTCATTCCGGAAAAGACATGGCCGATATACTGGGGCTCTCTCCAGCTAATGTAAGGGTGCGCTTGAACAGGGTGAAGGACAAACTTCAATCCATTATTAAAAACATGGGGTATGAACTTCGATGAATTAAAGGACGCCTGGGCAAATGAACCGGTAGAAGGCCCATCCGTTCCAACCAAACTCAAAAGCACTACCGGTAATGCCATCTACAGGCTTAGGAAGAACATGAAGACCGAGTTCTCCTGGACCTTAATTGGCCTGGGTTTGACGCTGATCTTTATGTTCAGACAAGGGCATTTTTCCAATCTTACCTTTTGTGCAGCCTTTATGTTGTTCGCACAATCCGGATATTTTTTCACCCGTTTTTTCCTATTCTATAAACGGAGTGGCCGCTACGACATAGGATTGAAAAAGAATATCCGGCAATTCGTTTACGAGCTGGAAATCAATATGGAAGTATACAGGACCTATTCCATTTGTGTAACCCCGCTGGCCTGCCTGGCCTGGATCGGTTTATTGGGCGGTGAACACAGCAGCTATATCAGGCAATACTTTAACGCCGATATAAGTACCAACCCGGAGAAGCTGATCAGTATGCTGGCCGTACTGGTTGCCCTGCAAGTGTTCGGCGCCGTCATGTTGCAACTCCATCAGAAGACACAATACAACCGTTACCTTAAAGAACTGAAATCGGTCGTATCAGAATTCGAAGATTAGGCGTTTATTTGTAGACATGAAACCGGTAGCAACCATATCGCTCATTTGCCTGGTGCTGCTCACTTCCCTTAGTTGGATCAATGCTGTAAAAAAGCCCACGCCCCTGGCTTTTCCCAAACCCAAAGGCTGGCCGGATCCAAGCTATGACTTCCGCAAAAATCCGCTTACCAAAGAAGGCTTTGATTTGGGCAGGAAATTGTTTTATGACGAAAAACTGAGCAAAGATTCCACCCTCTCCTGCGCCAGTTGTCACCAGCAGTTTGCTGCCTTTTCCACCTTCGAGCATTCTTTGAGCCATGGATACAACAATACGCTCACAACCCGCAATGCGCCTTCCTTACAAAACCTGGCCTGGGAAAAGGCGTTCATGTGGGATGGCCGGATCAAGCAATTGGATGCGCAACCCATTTCTCCTTTAACGGCCCCCAACGAAATGGGTGCGAACCTGGACACGATCATCAGCCGATTAAGCAAAGACAGTGCATACCGAAGACTCTTTACGGCCGCTTTTGGCGATCCTGTCATCACTACCCAAAGAATGACCAAGGCCCTGAGCCAGTTTATGGTTATGTTGATCAGTGCTGACAGCAAATACGACAGGGTGATGCGGGGAGAAGACTCCTTTGCCTTACCGGAGCAGTTGGGCTATGCCATCTTTAAACAAAAATGCAGCACCTGCCATAAAGAGCCCTTTTTCACCGATTACTCCTACCGCAATACGGGCCTGCCCATGGATAATACACTTTCTGATGTTGGCCGCATGAAGGCTACAGGGGTCCGAAAAGATTCCATGGCCTTCAAGGTTCCTTCCTTAAGAAATGTAGCGCTTACCTTCCCTTACGGTCACGATGGAAGGTTCCTGACCTTACTCAGCGTGATGGAACATTATAGGAAAAACATGATCGTCTCAGAGGGTACCGATTCGCTATTGAAGCATAGGATCGTCTTATCGAACTTTGAGGTGGGGCAATTGACCGCCTTCCTGCATGCACTCACTGACACCGGCTTTGTCACCAATCCGGACTTTGCGCCACCGGGGTATAAGATCACGCCGAATTTCGCGCATGTACATTAACCTGGCTCCTTACCGCATCAGCATGATCGTCCCTTTCTTAGCGTGCACTACCCCCAGGTAATCCACGGCCTGGATCTCGTACACATAAGCCCCCGTCACTTGAGGCTTTCCATTGTAATTGCCATCCCAGGAGGCTTCCGTACTGGTACTGAAATAAACCAATTGTCCCCAACGGTTGAAGATCCGGAAATAATCCACCTTTTGAATCCCCACCAGAACGGGTTTATAGAGGTCATTGTTTCCATCCCCGTTGGGCGTAAAAGCGCCGGGCATAAACATGTCCGGCCTCGTTTCGTATATAGTAACCTTGATGCTGCCGTACCCCGTACACCCTTGAGGAGTCGTTGCCGTTGCGGTGTAGGTAATGGTATCGGGCAGTCCCGAAGTAATCAAGGCAGTGGGATCTTGGATATCGGTGCTGTTCAACCAGGTGGCAGGCGTCCAGGTAAAGCTTACCAGGGCACTATCCGTGCTGGTGGCATCCAGATACAAGGGCTGCCCTACGACGATAGCCGTGTCGTCTCCGGCGGAAACGACCACCTGGGGAATGACGATTACTTCAACAGTATCCGAGACGGCTTTAGGGCAGCCCAAGGTATCCGTCACTGTTAGTACATAAGGTGTAGAGGATATTGGATGGGCGACGGGGTCGAGGGTAGCAGCATCGTATAAACTGGTCGTGGGAGACCATTGAAAATAAGCACCGGTGATGGTTCCATGGAGGAGCGCGTCGGTTCCATAACAAACGGTGGTATCCAAACCTGCATTGGCCAGCGGATTGGGCACCACTTTTACCGAGAGGAAGGCAGAATCCTGGCACTTACCGAGGTTAGCCAGCACCATATAAGTGACACTGCTTAAAGGTCCTGCCATAGGGTATTTGATGGTGCTGTCACTCAAGGTACTTCCTGGGGTCCAGCGATAGCCTAAGGCATAGCTGACCGGCCGGAGTTGAAAACTATCGGTTTTGCATATAGTGGTGTCCGGGATCAGGGACACCGTGATATACTTCAATACATTGACCGTTATTGAATCGGTACGCACACAACCGTTTTGTGTAGCGGTAACCGTGTAAACCGTTGTATCCTTTGGAAACACCGTAGGGTTGGCCGTTTGGGCGTTGATAATGTTATAAGCAGGAGACCAGGAGTAGGTGATACCTGAACCAACACTATTGGCGATCAGAGGCAGGCTATCTATGCTGCAAATCAATGTATCGGTAAACGGAAGCGTAAAATCCGGTTTGGCATCAGCCGTCACTGTTTCGGTCGCCGTACCCGTGCAGCCCTTGCTGCTCCCTACATCCAATGTCACTGTATAAGCTCCCGCAGCGGCGTATTGGTGGGTGGGATCAGCGATGCTGGAAGTATCGGAGGCCGAAGAGGATTCCCCGAAATTCCAGGCCCAGGATGTCACCGTACCATATTTAGCGATGGTGGCGTCTTTGAATACAAAAGGTGCCGCATAGCAACTTCCCGTATACGTGAATGCAGGGGTAAAGCCAGGATAGATTTTCACCGTGGAACTGGCTGAATCCGTACAGCCTGTGGAACTGGACACCCTCAACTTCAGGGTATAGGTTCCCGTATCGGCATAGGTATAGGTAGGTGTCGCCTGGGAAGAAGTATCACTGGTAAGTCCGGTAACACCGAAATTCCAATAATAAGAAGTGATATTGGAAGCGGTCGATTCGTTCTCTACGCTTACGGTGTAGTTGTCGCAATTCACATAGCTGGCCTTCAGGCTGGCCGCAGTGAGTACGCAATCAAAAACGTATATCTGCAACTCCTTCTTGATGGAGTCAATGAGCACACCCTTCCTCCATTCTTTTACGTATACGGCCACTACATATACGCCCGTTGTAGCCGGGGCCGTTCCAGAAATAAGGCCAGTCGTAGCATTGATACGCACAGCGCTACCCAAAGGCGTTGTGCCGCTAAATCCGGAGACGTACGTCAGGGAAGGATAAGGGGGGCTGGCTGGCGCGTTCCCATCCACATTGGCACTCGCATTGGATACATTGAGCCCGTTGCCGAAGCTGTAAGAAAGCGAGTCATGGTCTATATTATCCACGGCGCTAAAAGGATACTGAAAGGTCCCGTTATAACAAACAATGGCTGTATCATTAAACAAAAACGTGGGTGAGCTATTGGTATGGTAGTCTACCCCTCCAACTGTTCCAGGTATGGTGGCGTTAATGGTTATGCCGTCCGAGGATGAATTGGTTATGTTGACAATACCGCTGGTCCTGAAGGCATCCTGGATGGCCAGTATATATCCAGCACTGATATTGGGTAGATCTACCGTGTACTGATAGGTGTATACTTCATAACAAATGCTGGGTGGATTGCTCATGCAAGGGCTAAAAGTGGTCTTGGTTATGGTCGTTGAAGTGGTTGTGTTGATCGTTTTTGAGGCCACCAGCGCTCCGGTAGCAGCATTAAAAATCCCCAAGCCCACATCGGATCTTGGGCCTGCGGCGGTACAACTGTAGTAAACCGTAACGGTGATGGTATAGCTGGAAGTGCCGGAAGAAGATCCTACCCCATTGTAGACATACTGGATGTACCCCCCCATCACGTGCATGGCGTGGCACCAATGACTGCAACAGAGGCAAATGATGATCAAGGAAATCTTTACACGAATAGACATACTCCAGCGCTATCTCTGGCGCTAATATAGATTCGAATAACTGTCTCCGTTACACTTCTTAACGGCCATCCGGATATTTATTTTTTTCACCCCAACATTTAAGGTCTTTACCCCGAAAAATCCGGGGTAGACCTCAACATCAATTTATTTGCTATTTCTTACAACTACCTTTCACTCATGCGTAGGCTACCAAAAAATACTTTATGGGCTGTGGTGGGCTCTCTTCTGTTTCTGGGGCTACCATTCCTAAGACCCTTCGATCAGGGCAATATCTTCAGTGCCTGGGTGATCAAAGACCTGATTTCCAACGGCATTATACTTGTGTTTTTTTTCCTGAATTATTACTTGTTTATTCCACAATTATTCTTCAAAAGGCAGTTTTGGGCCTATGGGATCTGCATCGGTTTCGGACTGCTTTGCATAGGCCTGATCCCTACGCTGGTAGTAGGCCATGGCCTGCCCAGGTTTAACCTGGGAAACCTGCCCGGTTATGGGCGCGGCACGCCGCCAGGATTTACGCCTGACAGCCCGTCGGTCATGGGCAATCCGCCCAATGGCTTTTTTCAAGGCCCCCCTCCTCCATTCAGGGGACCAGCCAGAATCCAGTACCAGCCCTATGCAGGCACCGATAATGTGCTCTTCGAAATCACCCATAGTTTCTACCTGTATATGACCGTCATTTTGTTCTCCTTACTGCTCAGGGTCAGGTCTCGTCTGTACCTGGTACAAAAGGAAAAGATGATTGCAGAACTTAACTCCTTAAAGAACCAGATCAATCCCCATTTCCTGTTTAATACGCTCAACAGCATATATGCCCTGGCAGTTAGAAAGGACGAGCAAACAGCAGACTCCATCATCAACCTGGCCGGCATGATGCGTTACATGATCAAAGAAGCCAGCAGCGAAAAAATCGCCCTTCAGAAAGAACTGGATTTCCTCAGCCACTATATAGAGCTTCAGAAGAACCGGCTGAGGAGTACCGCTCAGGTTGACTTTTCCATTTCGGGTAACGCCTCAGGATTGGATATAGCGCCCCTGATTCTGATCACCTTCATTGAAAACGCCTTTAAGTATGGCGTTAATCCGGATATGGATTCACCGGTCATCATCCATATTGTCATTGACAAAGAAGCCCTGAATCTTAGCGTAACCAACTACAAGGTCCTGGTCACCCATCCGGAACATTCTACCCGAATCGGACTAGCCAATACCCGAAAGCGGCTGGATCTTTTGTACCAGCGCATGCACAGCTTAGACATTGAAGAAGATAAAGAAAAATATTCTGTAAACCTCTCCATCCAATTGATATGATCAAAGCCATTGCCATAGATGACGAACCACCGGCATTAGAGATCCTTGAAAATTATTGTCAGCGCTCGGGTCAGGTATCCCTGATGAAGGTGTTTACCTCAACCACCAAAGCCCTGGATTACCTGGCCAATTTTCCGGTGGACCTGGTACTCTTGGACATTCAAATGCCTACCATCAATGGCATGGAATTCGCCAAAAGAATCCAGGAGAATACGATGGTGATTTTCACCACTTCATTTACGGAGTATGCCGTTGAAAGCTACAACCAGAATGCAGTGGATTATCTGCTCAAACCCTATTCCTATGACCGGTTTCAGCAGGCCATTCATAAGGCGGTCATCATGCACCAATACAATATACAGCAGAAGCACCATCCCTTCCTGGTACTCAGGCAGGACTACAGCCTGGTCAGGATTCCATTTTCAGACATTATCTTTATCGAGGGCTTTGATAATTACCTGAAGGTGCATACCACTACGCAAATGCCTTTGCTATCCCGGATCACCATGAAAGCGATCCAGGAAAAACTACCAGAAAAGGAATTCATACGGGTACACCGCTCCTTTATCGTGGCCATGGACAAAATAGAAAGTGTGCGTAATAAGTTAATCACCATGGGTAAGGCAGAAATTCCCCTGGGCCCCAGCCATGAAAAGGCGTTTTACAGCCGTTTTAATGCGGTAAAAAACAGTTGAGGGTTGTTAACATCGGCATTAACAGGATACCGCTCTAAATAGGCGTAGTTTCCATTATGCGTTGTTTAGCCAACCTCCTTACCTTTTTGTTGATTTCCACGTGTACATGGGCCCAATACAACCCGACAACAGACGGAAATCCCCAGATCAAGGCCACCCCTTCCGGCACAGCCACTGTTCATTTCTCCTTTACGCATGGAAAGACCACGACAGCGGTGGCGGCCAATCCCAATGACCTGGGAAGGTCTGGATTCATCATCAAGGGATGGGAAGATCTGCCGGTAGACAGTGCAGGACACTGCACTTATTCGGTAAAACTGACCAGCCCCCGGTTAATGTTCCTCTATTGGGAAGATTCCCTATCCCATAAAAGTGGAACCTATACCTTATTCCTGGCTCCGGGTTATGACCTCCATGCACAAATGGATATAGCTGCTAGCCAGTCCCAGGTAAGTGGGATCGGAGCACAAGACAACCAGCCCGGCATAAGGGTGGATGATTTAATGCAACATTTTGACCCAGGAGACACCCTGCCGGACAGGGTGGAGATACAGGTCGCCCAAAACCAGCGGCGTTTGGATAGTGCTTTCCTGGCTTACGTCGTACGCTATCAACCCTCTGCACTTTTCAAGAAAACCTGGTTGGGCAATTACCAGTACTTGTGCGCCTATAACTATTACTCCTATAAGGAAAACAACAAATTCGCCATCGGGGAAGCCTATACACGCAACTACGCTGCCTGGCAAAGGGTACAGGACAGTTTGTTCCGCAGCCTCAACCTCGATGACGGGAGCGCCATGCAGATAGCGGCCTATAGATTACTGCTGAATGCTTTCCTATTGAGGACAAAGGAATACCTGTGGCGTCAGTCCGCTGAGCATCCGGAAGCATTTTTCAAAGAGTGGTATGACACCACTGTAACGGCTGGTCTTGGTTTATTCCAGGCAGACCCGGAAAACCTGGTGCAGGAGAAAATCATCCTGCACTACTTCCATAACCCGGCCGTGATGGAATACCTCTATGGATTATTGCTGGAAAACGGATTAACCGCCAGCAATCCGATCCACCTGTCAGACATCTACAACCGATTCAAACAACGCTTTCCACATTCCCCTTATATAGCCTTATTTCAATCTCATTTCGATGTACTGGCTGAACGCCAAAAATGGGGGCTTACGGAAAAGATGGTTTTTGCGCCCGATAGCGGACTCAATCTCCAAACCATGGAGGACCTGATTTCCCTGGTCAAAGGCAAGACGGTTCTGGTGGACATGTGGGGAACCTGGTGTGGCCCTTGCCGGGAAGAACTGGACAAAAACAATGGTCCACTCCATGCCTATTTCAAGGATAAACCCGTCGATTTTGTCTATGTGGCCAATAATGATGTTACCAATCCGGATAAGTGGAAGCAGTTGATTGCCTACTTCCACCTGGAAGGGCTGCACATGATGGCCCTACAGCACCTGACCGACGATGTGCTCAAAAAAGTAGGCAGTGGTGGTTTCCCCACTTACTTCATCATCCACAAGGATGGGACTTACGAGTTGTCCAAAGCCGGATACCCCATGAACAGGGAGGTGCTGATTAAGCAGATCGAAGACGCCTTGAGTCAATAGGATCAGAGGACTGCCTTAGACTCCATGGGAGGGGACGGCCTACGACCTAGATATGGTTATCCGCCGCCGCCAGGCCGAAGGCTCTTCCGCACGTGACTTTCATCAGTGAGTCCAAAATCCGCAGCTATTTGTTTGAGGCTGTAGTTACCACTGTCCATCCGTTGGCGGATCAGGGCACTCCGGTACTGACCAATATAATCCCTGAGGGTCGTCCCGGAATTCCTTTTGAAATAAGGGCCCATATAACCAGGACTCATATGAAAATGCTGGGCCATGGATTCCGCTTTTAGCCGCTCCGGCTCATAGATGAACTTATGGATGTAACAATATACCGCCTGCATATCCCTGCTACTATTTGAAACCGGTTTGAAGGAAGGCATGTTGCGTTGCAGGATGGAAGCCAGCACCAATACCTGGCTCCAGATCAGTGATTCATTGAGTAAGATATCCTTACCTAAGGTAAGCATAAGGTCAAACAACAGCTCCACCGCATGGGCATCGCCGGCAGGCCGAGTGACTTGGGGCGCAGGTGGGGCGCCAGCCGGCCCAAACGAAAATCCGGCCAAATGGGTTTCCCTGCTTTTCATCAGGTACTCCAGGTGCTGCATTGCGTCCCCTTCCGCTGAGTGCGCATAAGGATCGGTAAACTTCACATAGATAAAACGGGTACTCGTCTCTATGTCGAAAAAATGTTCATCATCAGGCCCCAAAAGAAATACGGAGCCCTGCTGGTAAGCAATGGGTAGTCCCCCAACACGATGGATGCCTGTTCCCCGTTTGATAAAGATCAGTTCATAATGGTTGTGGTTGTGCACAGGATGCGCCCACTGCGTCGTTTCGAAGGTGGAGACCAGGATGGGTTGAAATTGTTTATACCGGGGCATAGCGGATAGGAAATGCTTATCAGAAATATACCAAATTATCACATAATTATACAAACTTCAACCCGGTTAATGAGCGGAAATTTGTAAAAAACAAAGCAAAATGGCAGAAAAAACAGGATTTCCGACAGAAGCGGCCGAAGTCAAACATACGGGACTGGTAACCGAAGCAACCGGAGTCAAAAAAACCGCACTCGTCGCTGGAGCAGCCGGGGTGATCGGTAGTTCTTTGGTTCAATACCTGGAAAGCCTGGGAGATTGGAAGGTGATAAGCCTATCACGTAGAGGAGGTCCCCAACATATACCCGTCGATCTATTGGACCCGGAAGACAGTAAAAGGCAACTGGCCCACCTTAAAGACATCACCCATGTTTTCTATTCAGCCTTTGTAGATAAGCCAACCTGGATAGCGTTGGTCCCTCCTAACCTAGCCATGCTGACCAACCTGATCAATGCGGTGGAGCCCAACAATAAGGGATTACAACACGTCAGTCTTATGCAAGGGTATAAAGTGTACGGCGCTCACTATGGCCCGTTTAAAACACCTGCAAGAGAAACAGACGCCAACCATATGCCTCCGGAGTTCAACATAGACCAACAACAATTCCTGGAACAAAGGCAATCGGGATCAAAGTGGTCCTGGTCTGCCATTCGTCCTTCCGTCGTGGGAGGAACCTCCTTAGGCAATCCCATGAACCTGGCTTTGGTCATAGCCATGTATGCCGGCATTTCTAAGGAATTAAACCTGCCACTGCGCTTTCCTGGTAAACCAGGCGCCTACAGAACCATCATGGAAATGACGGATGCCGATTTACTGGCCAAAGCAACCATCTGGGCAGCCACTACCCCCAGCGCCGCCAATCAGGCCTTTAATGTAAGCAACGGGGACCTGTTCAGATGGGAAGAACTCTGGCCTAAGATCGCGGACTATTTCCATATGGAAACAGCACCTACCCTACCTATGCCCTTGAAAACTATAATGGCGGATAAAGGCCCCTTGTATAAAAAAATGCAAGACAAATATGGGCTTGCGCCACACCCCTATGAGGAGCTATCCTCCTGGACTTTTGGGGATTTTGTTTTTTCCTGGGACTATGATTTTTTTGGAGATGGCTCAAAGCTCCGAAGGATGGGGTTTCATACGTATGTAGATACCGAGAAAATGTTTTATCAGCTATTTGATAAGTTCAAAAGCGAAAAGGTGATACCGGGATAAGTTGTAACTTTTGGAGCCTAAACACCACCTATGAGTGCTACATCGATCGCCCCCTCCACCGTGGACACCATCCCCACCACGATGAAGGCAGCTGTCACTACCAAGGCCGGAGATCCGGAAGTCATCCAAGTCCAGGAAGTCCCCAAACCCGTGGTAAAACCAGGTTGGGTCCTCATCCAAGTCAAAGCAGCCGGCCTCAATCGCGCGGAATTAATGACCCGTCAAGGCCTCTCGCCTGGCGTCACCTTCCCCAGGATATTAGGCATAGAATGCGTAGGCATCGTAGAAGAAGACCCTTCCGGAACCTATGCACCCGGCCAGCAGGTAGCCGCCTTAATGGGTAACATGGGACGTACTTATGACGGTGGCTATGCGGAGTATACGATTGTACCATTGGAGATTGTTTTTCCCTTTACCTCAAAACTACCCTGGGCTACGCTGGGTGCTATTCCTGAAATGTTTCAAACGGCGGCGGGAAGCCTTTCCCAGGCGCTGGAGACGGTACCTGGAGAAATATTGTTGATCCGCGGAGGCACCTCCTCTGTTGGGCTTTTAGCGGCTCAACTGGCCAAGCATAACGGGTTAACCGTGGTTTCAACCACCAGGAATAAAGATAAGGAATCCTTACTGAAAGGAACCGGCGCGGATTTGGTACTTATAGATGATGGAGAAATAAGCAAACAGGTAAAAGCTTTTTATCCGGCGGGTATTGATAAAGTACTGGAACTTGTTGGCACAGAGACTTTACTGGACTCTCTTAAATGCATACGGCCTAAGGGCGTGGTGTGCATGACGGGTATATTGGGTGGTACATGGAGCATGAAGGAATTCACGCCCATGGGGGACATTCCCAATCTGGGCCGCCTCACCGTGTACATGGGCGGCGCCGATAACCTGGACAAACAACAATTCCAGGATTTCATCCACATGGTGGAAATCGGAGAAATCAGCCTTACCCTGGGAAAGGTATTTCCCCTCGCCGAGGCAGCAGAAGCCCATCGGTATATGGAGAGCAACCTGGCCAAGGGCAAGCTGGTGCTGGAGATGTGAACAAAAGGCTAGTCATCCCGGTCATTAGGCAGATGCGCTTGGGACGAATTTGAGGGAAAGGACACCCATTCCAGGAATGGAATATGAGGGTTTTTAATAATTCAGGAAATTCGCGTTAAACCGGGCATTGGTCACCGTAATACTGTCTATATCAAAATAATCATAGAGGATTCCGCTAAAACTACCCACCAGTCTTTTGTTGGTGGTATCCAAAAGGGACAAAGTGAACGTGCCGTGACCCACACCAGCCTCCCCCAAATAATTATCGGAGGGATTGGTATACCCTACTTCAGCAGTGACAAAGGTGTAGGGCTTGCCCACCTGGACCGTATCCGGCCACGCAACCGCCAATATTAAGGAGTCTCCGTTTACTTTCTGGAATCCCACGACTTCGTAATAATCCCCATTTGAAAAATGCCCTGCGGCTACCGTATCGGCGGTGAAAGTAGCGCCACCTACAGAGCCTTTGAAGTAAGGACTGGTATTACTGTTGCTGGAAGAAGAACTTTTTTTACATCCGGTAGCAAGGGTGAGCAGGACAGCGAAAATAAGCCCTGTGAGTTGAAGGTTGCGTTTCATGTAAGCAGTTTTGAATGAATAACAATATAGTTAATATTTAACCTATCTAAGCTACCCAATCTTCCAAAACTTTCACCAGCACCCAATAAGGGCCTGCCCGCCTGTATAAAGCCAGGCTTCCATACCCGGACAAATGATCCTCCTTATAGGAGGCATAAAACAGGCAATACGTATAATTCCGGAGAAAGACCGGATAGCCAAATGAATAATATCCTGTTTTGAAACGCTTCCTGTAGGCAAGCCATCCATCTTGCCCCTCGAATAGCCGACTTATAAGGCTATCTTCAATGAGGTTAACCGGTCCCGCCAAATCGACTGTCCATTGTCTAAATCTTGGATGCAGCAGTTGTTGGCGGATAAAGAGCCTTTCCTGAGTGGTAAACAAGGTATCCTGGATGTTACGAGCCCATCCGGTGAGATTGGAATCCAGAACCACCTCGTCGGAGAGGTATATCCCACTGGCGGTATTCCCCTTATCGCTGACGATCCATCTTATAAAAGCGGTGGTTTCTATCCTATACACCACGCTGTCTGAGCGCCTCATTTTCAAAACCAGCCTCCGGTGCTGGCAAGTACACAGGCATAGCATTGAACCCACGAGCAATCCATTCTTCACATACTTCATGCGCTATAAGATGCAAAAAATGGAATATTCCATAAAATCCATCCAGGATTATTTACTGCTGAAAAGGACGGTATTGAAGGAGGCCGTGGCGTGGCCCTTATATCAAACTCTTGCGGTATGGGTCCAGGTAATCAAACCTGGAGGATTCGAATAACGCCTCCAGCTTGTCTATACCTTCAGATTTTTTGAAGTCTACCTCGGCTTGGGTGATAGGAATCAACCAATAAAACTTGATGATGTCCTCCAGGAAAGGAAGGGTTTCTAATTTAGGCCCATCCAGGTAAGGAAGCGAAATGTATCCGTGTTCGCAGCAAGAGTCTAACCGCCAGGGCCTTCCGAAGTTAACCGTATGCCAGAGGTTCAACCGATGCCGGGTCTTATGAAAATAAGCGGCCACCGTAAGCAATTCCACGAGTCCCGCATCTTTTTCAGAAGAAAACAGGTGCAGCTCCACGGGCGTCTCGTCCTGGGGTTTAGACATGCCGCAAGTAGCGTAGGCCCATACCCGTCGCTTCCCAGCGGGTGCAAACTCCAGTATCCGGAATTCCGGGGAAAGTTGCTCAAAGGGACCTTGGTCCCAGAGGTAATAATTGGGCTCGATTTCCCAATGATTACTATAATGCGTTAGAATTGAATCAAAGTAGGTGATTTCCATGGTACGGCGCTCAGACTTAGCATGCAAAGAAAACCGTCTTCCGGCGTTTTTACAAATTATTGCGTAACCGATTCAAAATCAAAACACTTCCAACCGCCATCCATAAAATCTACCTTTATAACGTTTATTACCTTTACAACGTAAACCCAGAAGCCATGAAAAAGTTCTTCCTTAACTTATCCGTAGTGCTGTTCCTGTCTGCAACCGCACTAGCTCAGAATGAGGTTGCCTCCAATGGCAGCCCATCGACTTTGGCCCCAAGTCCCACTCCCAGGGCGGCAGAAGTCATCCAACAAGGTATTGACCAGGCAAAAGCAGCCCATAAGAATGTCTTAGTCATCTTTACCGCCTCCTGGTGTCATTGGTGCCATCGGATGGATACCCTAATAAACTCGGGTGATGTAAAAAAGTACTTTCATGATGCTTATGTCATATGCCATGTAGACGTGCAGGAAGAACCCGTCAAGAAAAATCTTGAAAATCAGGGTTGGAAAACCTACCTCGAAGAATTTGGGGGTGATGAAAACGAAGGGGTTCCTTTCTGGGCCATTCTGGACGGTCAGGGTAAGGCCCTGGTCAATTCCAGGATAAAGCCTACCGGTCCCAGCGCCGAGCCTCGTGGGGACAACGCAGGGTGTCCTATGTATGATAAAGAGGTTGCCTATTTTATTCAATGTCTGAGTCAGACATCATCCATGACTAAGGATCAACTGGCAAAGGTCAGTGAGGCTTTTAAGAATGGTGTGGTGGATGCTCAGTAAAGCTGACCTGTTGTACAACGATTGCTTTGGACAAGGTCGTGGTTGTTTCACCTTCATCCAGGATGATTAAATCAACTTTTCGTTGGTCAAAGGTGTAATAAGTTAAGCATTTTGATCCAAAAACGCTTTTAAGTATATTGCTTAAAACACCATATGATGAAACCCTGGCTATAAAAGGTTGAATCATTTCTAACTTTCTCCAATACTGATAATCATATAACAGTCCATCGAAAGTTCTCAGAGGTCCAATCGCGACAAGAAAAACTTATTGAGGGATGGGGCCCGGACTCAACTACACAAACCCTGATTTACGACTTTTGGTCTAACGATGTATTATCTATTAATAATCAATTAATTAATATTACCTATAGCTCTCTGTTCCGTGTACGGTTGTTGAATTAGTTTGTCCCTGAAAACATAAACACTTACTGAATGGCTTCGCAACCCAACAGGGACTTGATTGCCCCTAACCAGCCCTTACTGCTAAATTTGGAAGAAATAGCCTCACCCTCAAAAGTCATCGAGGATTTCCTTAGCTGCTTTGACATGGAAAGCCTGAGGCGACTATACGATCTTTTGCTTTTTACGGCTATGGAAATGGATGATGAAAGGTTAGGTCTTGAGATAACCCGCTATGAGCTATCCCTGTTCTTCGAGCGATTACCCAAAATATTTGAGGCGATGCATTGCTTTGGAAAGAAATGGAACGAAACTTAAATGGCTCACTATTCAGGCTTTTTCATGTCTATGGCGCCCCAATCGTTCATGACCTTAATGATGGGCATTAAGGTGAGACCCAATGGAGTTAGCTTATATTCTACCCTAAGGCGGCTCTCTTCATAAACAATCCTTTCCAGAAGATGGTCTTCTTCCAGTTCCCTAAGTTGATTGATCAACATTTGTTTGCTGATCACAGGCAATGCCTTTTGCAGTTTACTGAGCCGGTCACAATTTTTATAGATCGCATAGAGGATGAGGATTTTCCATTTGCCGCCGATCTTGTTCATGCAGTGAGTGACGGGACAACCATAGGGGTTGAAGTCTTTATTTTTTCTTGTATTAGGCATTGGTCCAAAATATTGTACTATACACTTTAGCTGGAAAGGATGTCGTTCTTTGCCAAAGGTAATACCTTCAATTAGTCTAAAAACATTAACTATGACCGCTATTCAAGATCCCCAGACAGTCGATCAGATCAGGCAATTCATTCAGGGTGGCAAATGGGTAAGCATTACGCCCGAGGTTCGACCCGGCATTATAAAATCCGCAGATGGCAGCATCCAGCCCACCTACTGCCTGAGGGAATTCCAGTATTCTTCATACGATCAATGGGCATGCGTTTTTACAACCTTTGCAGATCCCAATGCCCAAATACCCTTGATAAAATTTATCATCAAAGGCCACCTGATATGGCAGGGAGATCATCCGATTGCAAAAGGCGCCCAAAAGGTGGATTATGTAGCCGATGAGTCCTACGAGGTCATTCCTCTTTCGCAGGCTATTGCCGATGCATTGAACAAAGCACCGGTAGATGGTTTGAATCCTTGGTCAGTTAAAAAGGGCCAGGATATCAAAGGAAAATCATTTCCAGCATTCGGCATAGTCGATCCTGGCATATATACAGATTATGATCTGATTTACATCTCTCATAACATGTTGTTCAATGGAAGCAAAAACGTAGACGGAAGACCATTCAACAAGCCTGAAAACAGACCTACGAACCTGCAAGTTCCTTTAGTTAAGCAAATAAATTAGCGGGGTAACCTATCATTATGTTAAAACCAGGCACATCCCTTCTCTTTATGTACTCCTTAACAGACCTTGGAGTAGCTTTGTGTTGCAATAGTAAGCAAGCAATAAATTTTTCTCATAAGCAGTTAGTTTTGGTGAAACGGCCCCCGTGTCTACAGGGGCCTTTTTATTTCTCGACTCAATGCTGACTCCAGGGTAAAGGGATTTGTGGTATTGGATAGAAAAAACAATTTCGGCCACCCCCAGACTGATAAAGGAAATGCTGAACAGGATAGTCAAGGTCAGATACGTTGCCAGCGGAACGGTGAATAGGTATATGCCGGCAGCCATGAAAATAAGACCGGTAATCAGGGGCAAATACCAGTCCACCTTTTGCTGCTGATTTGCATAATTTCACTAATTTTTGTTTGAAATTCCAGTTTGGCCGACCTGCGGGAGCCAGGCACAAAACTTGCACTTCTCCTTTGAAATCAGCCGTATATGAACACAAAATCTCGTTTCGTCCACGCATTCCTTTTGATGGTCCTTTGCTCGTTTCAATCCTGCGCCGTAGTGGGAGGCATCTTCAAAGCCGGCGTTTGGGTGGGTGTGCTGGCCGTCATAGTCGTCCTGGGGATCATCATTTTTATCATTACGAAAACGACGGGAAAAAGCTAAACCCGACCTTTTCAGATCACCCAAACACCATCCACTGTAGCAAAATCACCACGGTGATGGCCTCTTATTGCCGTTAGTTGCCAGCTCAACAATATGATTACCTTCCAGATATGCATAAAATCGATTTTACTGGATAGAGAAATACAGAACCCAACCTATAAACAACAATTGCATAGGTATTCTGATCCATAAATAAGGGAGGCCCGGGCCATTAAAATCCGCCTTTTCTATATCGATATGATTTTGGGCGGCATAAACATTGGCTGGAAACAATACCAGGAAAAACACGACCAATACGAGGCCGGCATATACTCTTGAATTGGGAAACAACAGAGCCATTCCCAGTAAGACTTCCAACAACCCGGTGAGGTAAACCAATTGCGTTCTGTAGGGGATTACCGGAGGAATCATCATGACCATCCCTTCGGTGAAAAGGAAGTGCCCAAGGGCAGTAAAACACAACATGACACACATGGCCAGGTTACCTGCAAATGTGGGATCCCATCCCCCGGTAGTGAGCTTTGATGTCAAAATAAAAACCCCGAAAACGGCTAATAAGACAAATAGAACTTTCATTGCTGCTTTTAGTTTATACCGCAAAAGTCAACAATGCAGCCGGGCGGTAAAATGACCTATGTTAGTTTCGGTTGTAAAGCTTCCTTATCCGGCTCAAACTTTCCGGGTGAATCCCCAGATAAGAGGATAAGTGTTTAACGGAAACATCCCGAATCAAGGCAGGGTTCCTTTGCATCAAGGTCACATATCTTTGTTCAGCCGTTTGGGAAAGTAGTTCCATTTCTTTTCTTATCCGCTTAACATATTGATATTCAGCAATCAACCTTCCTAATTTATCCCCATTATGGTGCTTAGTATAAAACGCATTCAAAGAAGGATAGGAAATGGCAACCGCTTCTATATCCAATAGCGCTTCAATAAACATCTCGCTGGGTTCTCTGGTGATCAAGGAGTAATACCCCGTTACAAAGTCACCTGCAAAATGAAAATCGATGGTAAAATCCTTGCCGTCCCTGATGAAATAATTACGGGTCGCACCTTCATTAAGAAAGTAAATAAAGTTTTCCACCTGTCCCTGGCTGGTAAGGAAGTCGCCTTTTTTGATTTTCTTGAGTAGGAGGGTTCCTGCAAATTCAGACCATTCCGCTTCTTCCAGCCGAAGAAATTGATCAAGCGCCGCTTTTATATTCGTGCAACCGGTTTTGTCCATTGTCCAGTATCAACTTGTTCAAATGTACACGCTTCCTGGTATAGGTCAGCAGGGTCAATTGCATAATTATTCATAACCTCCTCCAGGTATTTTAACCCTTTTTGAACCAATTTATTCCTGTAGCGTTTAACGGAACTGAAATTCATCATTGATCTATTATCTTTCGAAAAACTAACCCATGAGAACATTCGGAATCCTTATTCTATTTTATTTCGTTTCCCTAAACCAACTGGAAGCACAGACCTCAGCCGCCCCGGGCAACGCCCCCTCTTTTATTGCCATTTCGGACATTCATCTTGATCCCAGCAACACAGCCACCTGGGAAACCGCAGCAAGTACCATCACCCAGATCGCGCAAGGAAAAAATGGCGGCACCAAACCCTCTTTCATCCTCTATCTCGGTGACCTTCCCGTCCATTCAGACCCACGCTCATCGGCGCAAGTCGCCAATGCCATGAATGAAGCAGGGCTCGCCCTAAAAGGTCTCCGCGGCATTGCCGAAAAAGCCAATATTCCCCTGCTATACCTTCCGGGGAACAACGACTCCCACACCGGCGACTATCATGTATTCGATACCGTCCTGTTCAAAGAAGACAATACCGGTGCCGCCCGCTGGCCTGTCATCCCCGGCAATAAGCTAATCGCACATCAACAGGATCCTTATATGGGCGACCAATCGTTGTTGCAGTTGGGCTGTTACGTCGCCTACCCGCTGGGTAAGGACGTTCCGCTGGAGGTCATTGCCCTGAATACGGTCATGTTCAGCCCACAAAGTACCGACAGTGTTGGCATGTATTACAACTACAGCAACGAACATCCCGAACAGCGGCAACAGGACGTCAATAAGGAGATAGACTGGCTTTTTCTTCAACTATCCTTAGCCCAAGGCGCCGGTAAGCAGGTGTTGATCGCCATGCATATTCCCCCCGGCAGGGATGGCTATACAGGAGCCAATAGCTTAAACTATGGCGGCAAATTAATGTGGGACAGCACGCTGAAATATTACAGCCACGGAGGTGGATCAATTAAGGTCGAAGA
Source organism: Beijerinckiaceae bacterium (assembly GCA_903970475.1). Taxonomy (GTDB): domain Bacteria; phylum Bacteroidota; class Bacteroidia; order Chitinophagales; family Chitinophagaceae; genus Dinghuibacter. Next base: position 688 of record CAJCIQ010000019.1, on the reverse strand, counting down.
CTTCTTTGTCGCCCTCATTGACACTTATAAGTCCAATATCATCGGCCTTATCGGGGGCCATACGCATCTCGATGGTATTCGAATCGTGCAGGTACAAAATAATCCGCCGATCATGCCTTATATCTCCGTTCCGGCCATCAGCGCCGACCATGGCAATAATTCATCGTTCAAGGTCATCGAGTTCGATCCTAATCAAAAGTTTGCTCTCACCAACTTCACTACTTACTATCATCGAAAGTCGGATCCGGTGATCCAGTTCGATTCGACGTATTCCTTTAATCAGACGTTTGAAAACACCGGCGGCCTTTCTATCCTGGGTCGTCTTCAGCAAATCTTTAACGAGGACAAGAGTACCGGGAGGAGCCGGCTGTCGGTCTTTCTGGATAGGATCTATTCGACGAATAATGGTCCTTCTTACGGGATCTCGAATGATTCCCAGGTGACGCTTTATATCAGAGGTCAGGATAAATAGTTGATTATGCAGTCTGCAAGCAAATCCTGAACTGGCCTTTAAAAATATCCTTCAAGCGGCGAAGAAAAATTGTCCTGCATTGGATTGGGATATTGTGATGCCTATGGCGACAGGCACCTGATAAAGGGATTGTATACTTTTTTTGCCAATTTTGTCAGGGCCGATGATGATAGTAACTCCCTGGCCGAGTAGGTCATTTTCCTTGGCTATAGCGGC
>CAJCIQ010000018.1 GCA_903970475.1 Beijerinckiaceae bacterium | reverse complement strand
CCAATTCACCCGCCATATTCGGCGGGTACCTGATCCCTTTGGGTTGATAGCCCACATTCGAAATAATGATAATAAACTCCCCTGACGGACTACGGTCAATGGTGAAGTGACCTTGGTTGTTGGTCAGCACCCGGAGCGTGTCCGTTTTACCGGTTTCTATGTAAGAGACAACAGCCTTTTCCAAAGGCTTATTGTTCGATGAATCGCGGATGGTTCCCGTGATCGGGGTAGGCTCCGGAGTCGTCTGAGCTGATACAACGGTTGTCACCGAGAAAAAGCCGATAAACAGAAGTAGCAATTTTATCATATATACCTGATCCGTTTTACGAAATGTATCGTCAAAATTAGCATATAACCCGCGCCCATACTAGCCAAATTGATGAGCGGGCCAACCCTTTTCTCACCAGGGTGAGTGTATTGTTTCATTTTCGGGAGGAAAATCGTTTTTCCCCTGTGTATTGTACGCATTCAGCCTCCAATGATTACCTTTGCCCTTCTGTCAATATGGCTGTCGATAGGTTTAAGCACCATATTTGACGGGGGAATATCTACCAATTCTATTACTATTATTATCAACAGTATATGTTAGGATTTATTGCAAAATTATTTGGTGGTAACAAGAGCGAGAGAGATACGAAGGAACTCCTGCCCCTGGTTGACAAGATCAATCAGCATTTCACCCAATTTCAATCCATTAGCAACGACGAATTGCGCCATAAATCGGTAGAGTTCAGGGCCAGGATCCAGGAATACCTCTCCGAAATTGATGCCAGCATCACTGAACTCAACCAAAAAGCAGAAAACCTACCCGTCGAAGACATCCATGGCAAGGATGACATTTACCAGGAAGTTGACCAATTACGTAAGGATAGGAATAAGAAGATAGAAGAAATCCTCAAGGAAATCCTGCCGGAAGCATTTGCCACCATGAAGGAAACGGCTCGTCGCTTCTCTCAGGGTAATCCCCTGGAAGCTACCGCCACGGAGCTGGACCGGGAATTGAGTGTGAAGAAAGACTATATCCGCCTGGAAGGGGATAAAGTCATCTTTAACAATAGTTGGAATGCAGCAGGTAGCCCCATTACCTGGAACATGGTGCACTACGACGTGCAATTGATCGGTGGGATGGTGCTCCACTCCGGTAAAATTGCCGAAATGGCCACGGGTGAAGGTAAAACCCTGGTCTCTACCCTGCCCGCCTATCTCAATGCATTGACCGGAGCAGGTGTACACATCGTTACCGTCAATGATTACCTGGCCCGAAGGGATAGTGAGTGGAACGGTCCCGTGTTTGAGTTCCTGGGCGTAACGGTGGATTGTATTGACAAACATGCCCCCAACGGTCACGACAGGAGAAAAGCCTACCTGGCAGACATCACCTACGGGACGAATAACGAATTTGGTTTTGACTACCTCAGGGATAATATGGTTCAGTCGCCGGAAGAGATGGTGCAACGCAAGCACCATTTTGCCATGGTCGATGAAGTGGATAGCGTATTGATCGATGACGCCAGAACACCCCTTATCATTGCCGGTCCTGTCCCCAGGGGAGATGATCAACAATACCATATACTCAAACCCAGGGTGGACCGTTTGATAGAAGCCCAGCGCCGGGTGGTCAACCAATACCTCAATGAGGCCAAAAAGAAACTGGCCGAAGGGGACGATGATCCCAAATCCGGTGGTTTGGCCCTGATGAGGGCATGGAGGGGCTTACCCAAACACAGCGCCTTGATTAAATACCTGAGTGAACCAGGGATTAAAGTCAGGTTACTGAAGTCCGAAAACTATTACCTGGCCGACCAGTCCAAAGAAATGCCCAAGGTCGATGAGGAGCTTTACTTCAGCATCGATGAAAAAAATAACAGTGTTGACCTGACCGATAAGGGCATTCAGATGATCACCCAGTCCGGTGAAGATCCTGAGTTCTTCATCATGCCCGATATTGGTACTGCCCTGGCCGATATCGAGAAGCAAAACATTACCCCCGAGGAGAAGCTCCAACGAAAAGATACCATGTTGAACGACTACGCCGCCAAGGCCGACCGCATTCACACCGTTCAACAACTGCTGAAAGCCTACACCCTATTTGAGAAAGATGATGAATACGTGGTCATTGACGGTCAGGTAAAAATCGTTGACGAGCAGACAGGTCGTATCATGGAAGGTCGCCGCTATAGCGACGGTCTGCACCAGGCCATTGAAGCCAAAGAAAATGTGAAGATTGAGGCCGCTACACAAACGTACGCCACCATTACCCTACAGAACTACTTCAGGATGTACCATAAGCTGGCCGGTATGACCGGTACGGCCGAAACAGAAGCTGCTGAATTGTGGGATATCTATAAACTGGACGTGGTTAACATTCCGACCAATGTTAAAGTGATCCGCATAGACGCGGAAGACTTGGTCTACAAATCGAAAAGGGAAAAATATGGAGCGGTTATCGCCGAGATAGAAAAGATGCGTTCCGAAGGAAGGCCGGTACTGGTAGGTACTACCTCTGTGGAAGTGTCCGAGTTGCTCAGCCGTATGCTCAAACAGAAAAATATTCCCCACAATGTGCTCAACGCCAAACAGCACGCCCGTGAAGCCCAGGTGGTAGCGGAAGCTGGTTTGGCAGGCAACATCACCATAGCCACCAACATGGCAGGTCGTGGTACCGACATCAAACTCGGACCCGGCGTGAAAGAGGCAGGTGGTCTGGCCATCCTAGGTACGGAAAGGCACGAAAGCCGCCGCGTAGACCGCCAGCTCAGGGGTCGTGCCGGTCGTCAGGGTGACCCCGGATCTTCTAACTTCTACGTATCCCTGGAAGACGACCTGATGCGTATGTTTGGCTCCGACAGGATTGCGGGCATCATGGATAAACTGGGTTATAAAGAAGGTGAGGTGATCCAACACAGCATGATCACCAAATCCATTGAAAGGGCCCAGAAAAAGGTGGAAGAAAACAACTTCGGGATACGCAAACGCCTCCTGGAATATGATGACGTCATGAATAAACAACGTAACGTTATCTATACCCGTCGTAACCATGCATTGTTTGGAGACCGGTTGGCATTGGATCTGGATAATGCTTTTTATAGCTGCGCTGAAGGGCTGGTCAATTCCTTTAAGGAAAACAATGACTATGAAGGCTTCAAAATGGGCGCCATACTTGATTTCGCTATTGATACCCAAATCAGTGCGGATGACTTCCAAAGGCTGGATCACGCAAAACTGTCCAACCTGCTTTATGAAGAAGCCAGGGCCAATTACGCTGTCAAAAACGCCGAAATTGCCAAACATGCCCTGCCTGTATTTCAGAATATCCGTGCCAAACAAGGTTCGCATATAGAAAATATTTTTGTTCCCTTCACCGATGGCAAAAGGTCGCTTCAGGTTTTGAGCTCCATGCAAAAGAACCTGGATACGGAAGGAAAGGAACTCATCAACTCGCTGGAAAGGACCATTACACTGGCCAACATTGATGATGCATGGAAAGAGCACCTCAGGGCCATGGATGACCTGAAACAAAGTGTTCAGAACGCTGTATTGGAACAGAAGGATCCTCTGGTAATTTATAAGGTGGAAGCCTTCACCCAGTTCAAGCAAATGGATACGGAACTCAATAAGAATATCGTATCCTTCCTTTGCCACGCCAATATCTTACAGGAAGGTGCCCCCAATTCATCCCGGGCTCCTCAGGTAAGAGAACCGGCCAAAGTAGACTTAAGCAAACTCCGCTCCCGTAAAGATGAGCTGGTTACGACCGGCCCCATTGACCATCCCGGAGCAGCCCCGGAATACTATGATCCATCCGAGCCATCCAAACAAGAACCGGTGAAAGTGGGTCCCAAGGTAGGGCGCAACGATCCCTGTCCCTGCGGAAGTGGTAAGAAGTTTAAAAACTGTCACGGAAGAGAGGCTTGATCCATCGCATCTATATGAACATAGCCTCTTATATAGATCATACGATCCTCAAACCGACCACCATTATTAAAGAGGTGGAACAGCGCTGTACCGAAGCCAGGGAGTATGGATTTGCCTCCGTGTGCATCCCTCCTCCCTTCGTCCGCCTGACTAAGCAACTATTGGAAGGCTCAGGGGTAAAAACCTGCACCGTGATTGGGTTCCCTTTCGGTTATTCCGCCGTAGAAGCTAAGGTTTCAGAAATACTGTTAGCCATAGTAGATGGGGCAGACGAACTGGACATGGTCATCAATTTGGTGGCCTTGAAAAACAATGATTGGGAATACCTGGCCAGCGAAATTGGTACCATTGTTCCCCTGATCCACGCCAAGGGAAAGGTGATCAAGGTAATTGTAGAAAGCGGGGTGTTGACAGAAGAAGAACTGATCAGGTGCTGCAATCTATATGCGGCTGCCGGTATAGACTTCCTGAAAACGTCCACTGGGTACGCTGAAACGGGTGCCACCCTGAAGGCGGTGCAGATCATGCGCAAACACCTCTCACCCACTATTGGGATCAAAGCTTCGGGTGGAATCCGTAGCTTTGCCGAAGCAAAAGCCTTCATAGAAGCTGGAGCCACCCGTATCGGAACCAGCTCCGGTGTTGCAATCGTCCGTGAATGAAAAACCTAACCACAATGCTGGATTTTCAGACTTTGGGAATGGGAATACTGCTGCTGATCAGCGCACAAAGTACAGTAGCCCAGGTTGTTAAGACGGATACCCTCCAGGGAGGAGCTATCCGGGTCTATCAGGACAACCGCATGGCATTACTGGAAAAAAAGCAGGCGGAGTATAATGAAAAGGTGAACCTAACCCGGAAATATTCTCATGGATTCCGGATCCAGGTCCTCAATACCAACGATAGAAACGAAGCCACCGCGGCCAAAACCAAATTGCTCCAGCTATTTCCTGGAGAAAAGGTCTACCTTATGTACCAGGAACCCAATTTCCGGGTGCGCTTTGGGAACTTCCGGAAACAATCCGACGCCGACGATTTTCTCCAACAAATTAATAAACTGTACCCGGGCGTATTTTTAATCCCTTCCCCCATTGAGCCCAAACCCGAGTGGCTCAAAGAAGGAGCAGAAGACTGAAGCGACGTAAAATTTTATGCTACGCGAGACTATCCAACAACTGGCCGGCAAATACGCGGATGAGTTCATTCAAGTCCGTCATCATCTCCATGCCCATCCTGAATTAAGCTATAAAGAATATCAAACCTCTGCTTTTGTACAGGAGCGATTGAGCGCCCTGAACATTCCCTTTACGGTAAAGGCAGAAACGGGGGTGGTGGCCCTGATAGAAGGACGCAATCCCTCTTCGAGGATTATTGCGCTCAGGGCAGATATGGACGCCCTGCCGATCACAGAAGAAAACACGGTTTCCTATGCCTCAAAAAATCCGGGGGTCATGCACGCCTGTGGTCATGACGTACATACCACTTGCCTCTTAGGTGCTGCTAAAATCCTCCAGGAAACAAAAGGCAGTTGGGAAGGTACCGTTAAACTCATCTTCCAACCCGGAGAAGAAAAGAACCCCGGAGGGGCTTCTTTGATGATTAAGGACGGGGCATTGGATAATCCCAGGCCCCAAGGCATCATCGCCTTGCATGTCAATCCTCAACTGGATGTAGGCAAGCTGAGTTTTCGTCCAGGCATGGTCATGGCCAGTGCAGACGAAATCTATATTACGATAAAAGGCAAAGGTGGCCATGCCGCCTCTCCTCACCTGACGGCCGATACCATCCTGATCGCATCCCATTTGGTGGTTAGTTTGCAACAAATCATTAGCCGCAACCGCAATCCATTTGACCCCTCTGTTTTATCGATATGTGCCATTGAAGGCGGTCATACGACCAACGTCATCCCTTCGGAAGTAAAACTCATGGGCACTTTCAGGGCCATGAATGAGGAGTGGCGTTTCAAAGCACACGAACTCATCCGCAAAGAAGCCACGGAACTCGTGCACAGCATGGGTGGAGAAATAGACTTGCACATCGACGTTGGCTATCCGGTAGTCTATAACCAGGAGACGTTCACTAAAAAGAACAGGCGCTTGGCCGAAGAATTCATAGGCGCAGATAGCGTGGAGACGACAGAGATGCGCATGGGTGCGGAAGACTTCGCTTATTATACCCATGTCATCCCCGGTTGTTTTTTCCGGCTGGGCGTTCGCAATGAAGCCCTGGGTCTTACATCTGGAGTACATACCCCCACCTTCAACATCGACGAATCCGCCATCGGGATGGGCATGGGCATTATGGCCTGGCTCGGCGCCACAGCAGTCCTTTAGGCCACGTGGGCTCCTCCTGCGGCGTCCGGCGTGGCGCACAAGTCCCAGGCCGGCCGCCAAAAAGCCGCCTCCAATTGGAGACGGCTCTGAGCATTGCGGGCGATTGCCTGCCGCAAGTGCTTTTCATGGCTATACGCTCATTTTATCCTCTTTCCCTTCTGAAAAGGAAATCTGCAAATCCCACACTCAGGAAGAAAGCAAAGTAGGCCAGGGACCAGTATTCATGTTTAAGCAAGATGAAGTCCCCATTGAAGCGACCCCTGATAAAGGTCAGGGCAGAATAGGCATAAGGGAAATATTCCACCTTATCCCAACTCATCATAAACAGTCCTGAAATGATCAGGGCTAAACCAATCCCGATCGATCCTATGAAATTTT
>CAJCIQ010000017.1 GCA_903970475.1 Beijerinckiaceae bacterium | reverse complement strand
TTGTTGCACGGCATTATTTCTACCATCAACTTAAATGATCAGCTAGATAAAGGGTTAAGCCATTTTTATTCGGAGGTGCAAAGGGTAAAGCATGTGGCCGAAAGAATAAAAACGAAAAGAAGGATGCTGGTCATTTTTGATGAATTGTTCAAGGGGACCAACGTGAAGGATGCCTTCGAGGCCTCTACTTCCGTCATCCAGGCTTTTTCTGCTGTTAAGGATTCATTGTTCCTTATTTCTACCCATATTTTGGAAGTGGCCACCGAAGTAAAAGCAGACTTTTACTGTTTTCAGACCAGCCTGGCGTCCGGCGTTCCCGTGTATGATTACGTGCTGAGAAGTGGGGTCTCTACCGACAGGTTGGGATTGATCATTTTGAAGAACGAAGGTGTACTGGAAATCATTAGATCGGCGGCTGAGTGCCAAGTGCAACCGTTTGCCCCTATAGTTCAACCAGGGGAAGGGCCCACTAGTCCCATTAATTAAAATTGGCTTAATACGAAAGTCCTAGATTTGGAATTATGAGTTCCAGAAGAGATTTCTTAAAACATATGGCCATGATATCTGGTGCTACCGGACTGGCCCAGGTTATTCCTCCTTCCATTCAAAAAGCAATGGCTATTAATCCTGCTCCAGGCAGCACTTACCTGGATGCAGAACATATTGTGCTGCTGATGCAGGAAAACCGGTCCTTTGACCACGCTTTTGGAACCCTGCGCGGGGTAAGGGGTTTTAATGACCCAAGGGCTATACGGCTGCCCAATCAACATCCGGTATGGCTTCAAACCAACGCTGCCGGTGAAACGTATGCCCCCTTCCGCCTGAACATAAAAGACACTAAGATTACCTGGATGGGTTCCTTGCCCCATGGCAGGGAAAGCCAGGTAGACGCTCGTCGTTTGGGGTTCCATGACGGATGGTTGGAAGCCAAGAAATCAGGAGAGCCGGCGTACGCGCATATGCCCCTGACGATGGGATACTTTACCAGGGAAGACATTCCCATGTATTATGCGATGGCCGATGCCTTTACCGTGTGTGACCAAAACTTCTGCTCTGCTTTGTCGCCCACAGATCCAAACCGGCTGTACTTCTGGAGTGGCACCGTACGCTCTCCCCAGGATATTCAGGTGAAGGCTTATCTGGATAACGGAGAAATAGAAAATGGGGTTCAATGGGAAACATTCCCGGAACTGCTGGAGAAAAATGACATCAGTTGGAAAATATACCAGAACGAACTGGGCGTTGAAGGCGGTTTTGAAGGTAATGAGGACAGTTGGTTGGGTAACTTTGGAGACAACCCCCTGGAATATTTCAAACAGTACAATGTTCAGTTGTCGCATCGGTTTATCAACTACCTGCCTAAAAAAGCAGAGATCATACAGGGACAGATCAACCATTTGCAGGAGCAGATCAACAACCTTCCAGCCGGAGATGTTTCCATAGATAAGCTGAACCAGCACCTGGTACAACATAAGACGGAGCTCGCTCAAACCGAGCAGGCCATTGCTGATTATACCCGTGCCAAATACGATGCCCTTCCTGATTTCTCCAAGGCCATCCACGAAAAAGCCTTTGCCGTTAACTTCAAGGACCCGGATCAGCATCATTTAACGCCGCTGGTTTACCAGGATGGGGATACACAAAGGACCATTCATATTCCCAAAGGAGACCTCTTCCATCAGTTCAGGGAAGATGTGCAAAATGGAACACTGCCTACGGTCTCCTGGTTGGTAGCCCCGGAATATTTTTCAGATCATCCATCTGCGCCCTGGTTTGGCTCCTGGTACTTGTCCGAATCCTTGGATATACTTACAGCCAATCCTGAGGTATGGAAGAAAACCATTTTCATCCTGGCCTACGATGAAAATGATGGTTATTTCGATCACCAGCCCCCCTTCGTTGCGCCTGATCCCAGCAAGCCTCAAACGGGTAAAGTTTCCGCAGGCATCGACGCCAGCTTGGAACAGGTGATCATTCCGGAGGACTTCCCTGGATCGATTGGATTGGGCTACCGGGTGCCGCTCGTGATAGCCTCTCCCTGGACCAGGGGCGGATGGGTGAACTCCCAGGTATTCGACCATACATCCACCCTCCAATTCCTGGAACACTTCCTGACCCATAAGACAGGCAAAACCATTACATCCCCCAATATTACCCAGTGGAGGCGTACGGTTTGCGGCGACTTGAGCACTGTATTCAGGTCTGAGGAACAAAACCACCAGGACCACGTAGCCTTTATTGATAAGGAGGTATTCATTGAACAGATCCACAAAGCCAAGTTTAAGGACGTGCCCAAGGATTATCATGCCCTGAGTTCCGACGAAATTGCCCAAATGAGCAAGGACGTATATGCTTCGCCTCATATGCCGGTGCAGGAAAAGGGAATCAGGCCCGCCTGTGCCCTTCCTTATGATTTGTCGGCTTCTGCTGTGGTCTCCGGCGGAACGGTGGTAGTGGAAATGAAGGCATCCAAGGATGTGTTCGGAGATGCTGCTTTAGGTTCTCCCTTCCTGGTATATGCTAATGAAAAGATAGGCCAGCGCGCCTATGCAGTTAGCGCAGGGGATACCCTTAAGGACAGTTGGAACCTGAGCGATTTTGATGGGAATACGTACCAGCTTTCTTTGCACGGGCCCAATGGGTTTTTCAGGGAGTTCCGGGGCGATGCTTCCGATCCTTCCGTTCATTTAAATTTTTCAGCATCCGGCAATAAGCTGACACTTTTACTGACTAATTCAGGGTCTTCCTCGGCCAGCGTTGTATTGAAGGATCACGCTTATGGCAATGGGTCCGTTACCAAGACCCTGGCCGCTGGCGGTTCTGATACGGTTACCCTGGATCTGAAGAAAAGCCATCATTGGTATGATTTCAGTATGCTAGTGACTGGTAGCCAGGCTTTCGAAAGAAGATATGCAGGACATATTGAAACGGGAAAGACTTCATTCAGTGACCCATTCATGGGAAGGGCGCTATAGCGCCTTTCCAGATCCGTACTCGACACTTTAATCACCTCCATAAATAAAGGTGCCCCCGCTTACATAGGGGCACCTTATTATTAGGCGGTTGATTATTGATTAGGTGAGGCACTTTCAAAATCGAATGTGGGCCTCTTTGAGGCCTGGTAATCCCGGAAGGCTTGGGCATCACCAAAGGGGCCTTGGTATTGTATAGACTTGCTGAATGCAAGTATGGGGTAAAAAACAAATCCTACCAGTAGCAGACCAACCGTAAAGCCTTCGTCTTTACCAAAGCTCTTGGATAACATATTTACCATCCATATTGCCCAGATAATATTTAGGAACGGGATACACATCAAAAGGAACCAGTACCAGGGCTTTCCCACGATTTTTAGCAAAATGAAAAAATTATAAATGGGAATGATGCCTTCCCAGCCCTTACGACCTGCCTTTGTGAAAATTTTCCAAAAGGCAATGAGGTAAAGAATCACTTAAGGTGTAGAAAGGTAGAAAAGCGGCAAAAACGAGAAGGAACTTTCAGAAGAATAATACATGCGTAGAGCGGGTTTTGATGAGGTAATTTGGATTACGTAGTAAAATAGATAATTTCAAGATAATTTC